>JANPMA010000029.1:0-3488 GCA_031422595.1 Novosphingobium sp.
CCCCCCCCCCCGGGGGGGTGGGGTTTTTGCTTTCCTGGGGCCTCTAAAACCTGGGGGGGGTGCGTGGCCCCCCGCCCCCGCGTCCTCGCTGGCGTCGAACCCCCATCCCCGACCCTTCCCCGCCGGGGAAGGGGGAAGTGAGTCAACAACATCGCTGATTGGGGTTACTCAGAAGCTCGTGACCTTGCCCTGACCCGGGCGTAGGCAACCATCCCCACCGGCAGCATGATCAGATAGACCGCGCTGATCCCGATCAGGGTCCACCAGGGTTCGGCGATCAGCCCGGTCGCGACCAGCCCGAAAACGAACAGCACTTCGATCCGCATGCTTCTGCGCGGCTTGAGCTTGCTCCAGCTCATCGTGGCCACGCTGGAGATCATCAGCAGGCCCATGGCCAACAGCCAGGCCGAAACCAGCCGCGGATCGCGGACCAGAGCTTGCAGCGCGGGATCGTCGGCCACCATCCAGACATAGATCGGCAGCAAGACCAGCCCCGCCCCGGCCGGCGCGGGAACCCCGGTGAAGAAGCCGGCGGTCTTGCGCGGTTCGTCGGGCAAATCGATCCCGGCGTTGAACCGCGCCAGCCGCAGCGCGCAGGCGATCGCATAGGCGAGCGCCGCGAACCAGCCCAGCCGCGGCAATTGCTCGAGCGACCACAGGAACAGAATCAGCGCCGGGGCGACCCCGAACGAGACATTGTCGGCCAGACTGTCAAGCTCTGCGCCAAACCGCGACTGCGCTTTGAGCAGCCGCGCGATCCGCCCGTCGATCCCGTCGAGCATCCCGGCCAGCACGATCGCCAGCACCGACTTTTCAAACTCGCCGGTGATCGCAAAGCGGATCCCGGTCAGGCCTGCGCACAGTGCCGCGGCGGTGATCGCATTGGGCACCATCGCCCGCAGCGTCAGCCCGCCGCGCTGGGGCACGTCTTCGCTCCCCATTCCGCTCACTGGCGCACACCGTCGATCAGCATCGCCGCGCCGATCTCGGCCAGCACGGTTTCGCCCGCGATCACCTTCTGGCCGATCAGCACTTTGGGATCGGTCCCGGCGGGCAAATAGACATCGACCCGGCTGCCGAAGCGGATCAGCCCGACCCGTTGCCCGGCGGCGAGCATGTCGCCCGGCTTGACGAAGGGCACGATCCGCCGCGCGATCAGACCGGCGATCTGGGTAAAGCCGATCGAACGGCCATCGCCGCGCTCGATCAGCAGGTGCTGGCGCTCGTTCTCTTCGCTCGCCTTGTCGAGGTCGGCATTGAGGAACTTGCCGGGGATATAGACCACCCGGCGCACGGTGCCGCCGATCGGGGCGCGGTTGATGTGGACATCGAACACCGACATGAAGATCGAGATCCGCGTCACCGGCCCCGGGGCGAGGCCCGGTGCGCCGCTGCCGTCATCGAGCACCAGCTCGCGCGGCGGCTCCATCTGCTTGATCAGCGTGATCAGCCCGTCGGCGGGCGAGAGCACCAGGTTGTCACCCAGCGGCGACACGCGCTTGGGATCGCGGAAAAAGGCGGCGATGCACGGCACCAGCGCCGCGAACGGCCAGGCCAGCGTCTCCCAAGCCATGAGGGCAAAGCCCGCGGCGATGACGGCGGCGATCAGCGCGAACTTGCGCCCTTCGGGGTGGACGCTCGGCCACGACCAGCTGGCCTCACCCCGCCCGCGGTTATCGACCAGATCACTACCCATTACGCTGCCTTCCGGACAAACACTGTGCCGGCGGAATAGCCCGCGCCGAACGAGCAGATTACCCCGATGTCGCCGGCTGCGAGATCGTTGTTGTTGAGATGAAAGGCGATGATCGAGCCTGCGCTGGAGGTGTTGCCATAGGTGTCGAGCACCGTCGGGCTTTCATCCTCGCTCGCCTCATGCCCCAGCACGCGCTGCGCGATCAGGCGGTTCATCCCCTGGTTGGCCTGGTGCAGCCACAGCCGCCGAAGACCTGCGGGCTCGTAGCCCAGATCGGCGGCATGCTCGGCAATCATCGCGCCGACCAGCGGCACCACTTCCTTGAACACCTTGCGCCCTTCCTGGACGAACAGCTTGTCGGGCGCGCCCACGCTTTCGGGATTGGCGCAGTTGAGGAAGCCGAAATTGTTGCGGATGTTGTTCGAGAACACGGTCTTGAGCCGGGTTCCGACAATCTCCCAATGCGCCGCCGGGGCCAGGTCCTTGGCCTCGACCAGCACCGCGGTGGCGACATCGCCGAAGATGAAGTGGCTGTCGCGGTTCTTCATGTTGTTGTGGCCGGTGCAGATCTCGGGCGAGACCACCAGGACCGAGCGGGCATTGCCGGCGCGGATGAAGTCGGCCGCGGTCTGGATCCCGAAAGTGGCCGAGGAGCAGGCGACATTCATGTCAAAAGCGAAGCCCTCGATCCCCAGCGCCTGCTGAATCTCGATTGCCATCGCCGGATAGGGCCGCTGCATGTTCGAGGCCGCACAGAGCACCGCATCGACGTCCTTGGCATCGCGCCCGGCGCGCTTCAGCGCATCCTCGCAGGCCCTGACGCCCATCTCGGCCATCACCGAAATCTCGTCATTGGCACGCTCGGGCCAGCGCGGAACCATGATCGCGGGATCGAGCAGCGCAGCCTTGCTCATCACATAGCGCGACTTGATCCCGCTGGCCTTCTCGATGAATTCGACCGAGCTGGGAGTCAGCTCGCTAACCGTCCCGGCGGCGATATCCGCCGCATGCTCGGCATTGAAGCGCGCGACATAGGCGTTGAAACTTTCGACCAGCTCTTCGTTGGAGATCGATTCGCTGGGGGTGAACAGCCCGGTGGCCGCAATGACGGGGATGATTTCGCTCATGGCGCGCCGTCCTACCGGGGGAAAGGTTGCCCGGCAAGCCACCCGTCCCCATTCGCCCATTGACACCGCGCCCGTGGTTCGCCAAATGCGCGCTTCCTCGGCCGGATGGCTCCTTTGGGAGCAGCACAAATCGGGCCCAAGCCCGGCACCGGCGAACTGGTGTGGACAGGTGGCCGAGTGGTTAATGGCAGCAGACTGTAAATCTGCCCGCGAGAGCGTACGCTGGTTCGAATCCAGCCCTGTCCACCACCCAGCTCAAAATGTTGCCTGCATCGCCCGGCACTGGCAGGGAAGCATCATGCAGACTACGTACTGGGGACCTTACCAATGACTCGCCGACCAGAAGACAAGCCCTCACGCGCGCTGCGCGGCCGTGCGGGGCGGATGAAGGGCGGGCGCGGATCGGGCCGGGCCAGCACCGGCGCGGTTCGGCTGTGGGGCCGCCACGCGGTCGAAGCCGCGCTGCTCAACCCCGAACGCCGCCACCGCAAGCTGTGGGCCACCCGCGAGGGCGTCGCGGCGCTCAATGGCGAGCTACCTGAAAATTTCCCGGTCGAATGGGCCTCCCCGGCCGACCTTGGCCGACTGGTCACCCGCGATGCGCCGCATCAGGGGCTGGTGCTCGATTGCGATGCGCTCGAGGACGTGTTCCTCGAAGAAGTCAT
>JANPMA010000030.1:0-1725 GCA_031422595.1 Novosphingobium sp.
CAAGACCGAACTGACCAAGGCCTTGGCCGCCTTCCTGTTCGACGACGACACCGCGATGGTCCGGATCGACATGAGCGAATTCATGGAGAAGCATTCGGTCAGCCGGCTGATCGGCGCGCCGCCGGGCTATGTCGGCTATGACGAGGGCGGGGTGCTGACCGAAGCGGTGCGGCGCCGGCCCTATCAGGTGGTGCTGTTCGACGAGGTCGAGAAGGCCCACGCCGACGTGTTCAACGTGCTGCTCCAGGTCCTCGACGATGGGCGGCTGACCGACGGGCAGGGCAGGCAAGTCGATTTCACCAACACGCTGATCATCCTGACCAGCAACCTTGGCAGCCAGTACCTCGCCAACCTTGAGGAAGGGCAGGACGTCGAAGTGGTCGAGCCGCAAGTGATGGAGCAAGTGCGCGGGCATTTCCGCCCCGAATTCCTCAACCGGCTGGACGAGATCATCCTGTTCCACCGCCTGGGCGTGGAGCATATGGCCCCGATCGTCGAAATCCAGGTCGGCCGTGTCGCCAGCCTGCTCAAGGACCGCAAGATCGCTGTCGATCTCAGCGATGCCGCCAAGCGCTGGCTGGGCCGGGTCGGCTACGATCCGGTCTACGGCGCGCGGCCCTTGAAGCGCGCGGTGCAGCGATACTTGCAGGATCCGCTGGCGGAGAAGCTGCTGGCGGGTGAGATCCCCGATGGCTCGAACGTCAAGATCGACGAAGGCGACGGCGCGCTGACGATGGTGGTGAGCTAGACTCTGGTTCTTCCCCCTTGATGGGGGAAGGATGCGAAGACTTGGCAGCTTGCCTGCCTAGTCGAAGCTGGATGGGGGTGACGGTGCCGTCATCCACAGCGCCAGGCCGAGAGCGCACCCCCACCCAACCTTCGCTGGCGAACAAGTTCGCAAGCTACGGTATCCCTCCCCCATCAAAGGGGGAGGGTAATTTGCTGTCTCAACTCGGCGGACTGAACCGCTGGCACACCGTCTGGAACACTGGCAACGCCTCGGCGACGGCGCAATGCGCTGCGAGCGCCGGGTAGTCAGCTAGCTGGATCAGCTGCATTCAAATCCTGACGTTTGCGGATGAGGTAATCGGGCGGGCGGGGCGGTTCGAAATTGACCCGCCGCCAGATCGGATCGGGCAGCTCGTGCGCGGCGGGCTGCGCGAAATCGAGGTAGCCGAAGAAGGTGGCGATCACGCGTTCGACCGGATCGGTGATCGCGGTGCGGCCATGCATGAAGCGGGTGTTGTCGAGCATCAGCACGTCGCCCTTGTGCCAGCGGATCGCCACGGTCAGCGGGTCGGCGGCGGCCTTGATTGCCTGAAGCCACGCCTCGGGCACCGGGCGCAGGTCGTCGAGCAGCGGGAATTCGCGGCGCCCCTTCACGAATCGGGCAAACAGCAGGAAATTGCCGAAGGCCAGCCCTTCGGCGAACATCGGCTTGTGCAGCGCCGGGGCGGAAAAGAACCGCACGACCCGGCCATCGGCGATTCGCTTGAAGGTATAGGGGCAGTGTGGCGGTGGGTCGGCCAGCAGCGCATCATCGGGGTCAGGAGTGCCCAGCCAGAATTCCAGCAGTTCGGCCCAGGCGGCATTGGGATAGACCAGCCTGCGTTCCGCGAGGCCCTCGCGAACCTCGGCCGGCATTGCCCGGACCAGTTCGATCCCGTCGCACAGCGTGGTGTAGCCGCCCTGGCCCGGCGGCGAGAGGCAGGCGAACATCGCCAG
>JANPMA010000031.1:0-2053 GCA_031422595.1 Novosphingobium sp.
CTTGAGCAGCGCGCGAATGTCGCCGCGCGCCAGATCGGAGCCGCCTTCGCTCTCCTTGACCAGCAAGGTCAGTTGCTCGAACGCCAGCTCGGCCGAGTCCGCGTGGATTGTCGTGATCGAGCCGGGATGGCCCGAGTTTACATTGCGCAGGTAAAAGAACGCCGTCCCGTCGCGCAATTCTTGGAGCAAGATGCGGTCAGGCCGCATTCGCAGCGCGCTCTCGAGCAAATGTTTGGCTGTGACGTTAGCGGTACCCTGGCCGTCCTTGGCATAGAGCATGTGGACGACATTCCTATGCGGGACGACCAGTTCGCGGGTATCCTCAATCGTCAGCAAGCGTTCCTCGGGCGGAATGAGCTGGATCAACCCTTTGGATAGCGTGGTCTTGCCCGACCCGGTTGCGCCCGAGATCAGGATATTGAGCCTGGCCTTCACCGCGCGGTCGAAAAATTCGACGTGGCGACCCGCGCGGAGCAGCGCGAGTAGGTCCATTTCGGAAGGTGTCACCTTCTTCTCTGCGATGCGCGTATCCTTGAACAAGCCCGCTGCCTCAAAATCCGCAAGCGTCATCGTCACCGTCGAGGGCTTGCGCACGGTGATCGACACTGTTTCGTCAGGGACGACGGGGGACACAATGATTTGCACCCGTTCACCGGTCGGGAAGATGGTCGACACGATGGGGTTTTCGCGGGTGACATCCTGCGATGTGAATGCCGCCGCCGCTGTTGCCAAGGCCATCAAATTCTTGAAATCGAGGCTCGGTTCGTTTTCCCACGTCCAGCCACCACGGCGTTCAATGCCGACCTCACCGGGGCGGTTGATGACCAGTTCGGTAACACGCTCGTCATCGAGATACTTGCGTAAGGGTGCCGTCACGCTGTCGAGGACAGCGGTATTTTTGCCCGGTGCGGCCATTATTTGCCCCGCGCAGCCACTATTTAAGACTGAGGCCGTACACGGTCGAGAAGTCGAAATCCTGTGCAACCGTGATGCCGACATCCTCTCCCTGATTCTTGCGCAGCACCGGTTTGATTTGGGCATTCTGTTGCAGGATCGTTGAAGCAGCGTCGGAGGGAACGCGGGTGGTATTGGAAGCACTGTTGCCGACAGCTTCCGTTCCCACTGTGGCCGCGTCTTCAACAAGGCTGAAGAGCAGGGCTGTGCCGAAACGCTGCCAAAAGAAATTGTTGACGCGCCCGTCCACACCGCCGCGCCCCAGCGCATCGGTTGCCGGCGAAGAGACATCTATCGCGATGCCGCGCGGGGTAACGGCGCGGGTCCACAAAACGAACAGCCGGTATTGGCCGCGATTGAGCCCGCCTTGATATTCGCCAACGATCTTCGTACCTTTTTCCATCAGTACGACCCGGCCATTGTCGGAATAGACGTTGCGTGGAACGATGCAGCTCACATAGCCGGGCTGGCTTGAGTCCATTGCGGTTTGCAGGACGCAAGGAATGAAGCTGCCCGCCGTGATCAGGAAATTGCGGTCTGGGAGCGCGCGGGCGCGCGACTGTCCGATGACCGATGCCTGGCGCAGCGTGTCGAGATTGGTAGGCGGCGGTGACGGCTGGCGCCCGGCATTCGCCGCGCCGCCGTTGTCGCTGGTGCGAACGCCCGCGCTGCCACTCTCGCGTTCACCGCCATAGGCAATCAGCGAAGACCGCCGCGCAGCCTCGCGCAGCGCCTCGGCTTGTGATGGCTGGCGGACTTGCTGTCCGGCGGGAGGCGGAATCTGTGACGGCGCAGGCCCGGCGCCGATCGCGGGAACGATTGGTGCGCCCACCGGAATCGGCGCATTTGGATCGGTCGCCGCACCCGCCAGCGTCGGCGCTATGACCGTTGCCGGATCATATTGCGCGGGTTCCAGCGCCGGTTTGGGTTTGACCGGGGGGAGGGTAGAGTTCCCCGTCAGCCCGGTTCCAAGGGCCAGCACCGTAAACATGATTGCGCCGGCAGCAGCGGCGAAGCCGATCATCTTTTTCGGGTCCATCGTGGTGCCGGGGATCGACGGCATCTTGCTCGCGCGTTCCGTGGCGGGCGCGCGATCGAT
>JANPMA010000032.1:0-6045 GCA_031422595.1 Novosphingobium sp.
GCCGGTCGAGCGTACCACTTCGAGTGCGCGAGCAACGCGGGTGGCGTCATTTGGCCCAAGCACGGCGGCACGGGCAGGATCCTCCGACTGGAGCGCGGCATAGGCTTCAGCCACCGGCAATGCGCGCACGGCATCGCGCACTGCCTTATCGATCGGCGGCACGGGTGCGATCCCGTCGAGCAGGGTACTGATATAGAGCCCGGTCCCGCCAACCAGGATTGGTACTGCGCCGCGAGCATGGACCTCGCCGATCACCTCGCGCGCCGCCTTGGCCCAATCGGCTGCCGAACAGGCGTCCGCGCCGTCCCAGGTGCCGAACAGGCGGTGCTCGATCCGCTGCATCTCATCGGCTGAAGGGCGGGCGGAAAGTACCGCCAGATCGGCATAGACCTGCGCAGAGTCGGCATTGATCACCACGCCCTCGCGGCCTCGTTCCTTCAGTGCCAGGGCCAGCCGCACCGCCAGATCGCTCTTGCCGCTGGCCGTTGGCCCTGCAATGAGCGCCAGCGGCGGCAGGTCCGCCGAGTCAGGGGAATTCACGTTGCTCATTGCCCGGGTAATAGCAGATCAGGCGGACTTGTCCGCAAGACTGGACAGTGTGGTCCACGCAATCGAGGCCTCGGGCGCCAAAGTGCTGGGCGCCGATCCGCTGGCACAGGACGAGGGCGTGCTGCAGATCATGGCCGATGCCGCGCTGCCTGAGGTGCTGCGCGGGGTGATCGACCGGCACTTTTCGCCCAGCGACCTGTTGATCACCGACCATTTGCCGCAGGTCCCAGGCGTGTTCGTATCCGATATGGATTCCACCATGATCGGGCAGGAATGCATCGACGAACTGGCCGATTTTGCCGGGATCAAGGACCAGATCGCCGCGATCACCGAGCGCGCGATGCAGGGCGAGCTCGACTTTGCCGAGGCGCTGGCCGAGCGGGTGCGGCTGCTGGGCGGGCTGGGTGAGGATGCGATCCAGCAGTGCCTCGACCAGCGGATCCGCGACATGCCTGGCGCCGCCACGCTGGTTGCGACGCTGAAAGCGCATCACTGCGAGACCGTGCTGGTCACCGGCGGCTTTCACCAGTTCGCCGATCCGGTGGCCGAACGACTGGGGTTCCAGCGTGTGGTTGGCAACCGCCTGGCGGTCAGCCACGGCAAGCTGACCGGGGGTCTGCTCGGCGATATCGTCGATAGCGCGGTCAAGGAAGCGGTTCTGCGCGAATGCGTGGCCGCCGCCGATGGCGCGGTCAGCCTGGCCACCGGGGACGGGGCCAACGACATCCCGATGCTGGCTGCGGCGCACTATGGCGTGGCCTATCACGCCAAGCCCAAAGCTCGCGCTGCGGCCAACGGGGCAATCGATCAGGGCGAACTGACCAGCGTGCTCAGGTTGCTGGGGATTCCTGAGGGGGAGTGGGCCTAAGCTGGTTTGCCTTTGCGCCAGGCTGCAATTCTGAGGCCCAGCGCGGCCAGTGCGATTGCAAATGCAATTGCGGCAAATGGCAGCTCTTGGCCATCGGCGATCCGTCCAAAATAGCTGAAGGTGAACACGAACCACAGCCAGTGGATCCCAAGCCTGTGCAGCCGCTTCCAGTTTTTGCCCAGCGCGCGCATTGCGGCATCGTTAGAAGTCAGCGCCATCAAGTACATGATCGCATAGGCGCCGCCGCCGCCGATCAGGGTCTGGGTCGATGTGTCATGGTCCGCCAACCGGTTGAATGTGACCAAAGCATAGAGGTGCACAGTGTGGCAGGCCGCAAATCCCAGCCCCCACCAGCGCCGATCCCGCCACAGCCTGCGGGTCAGATCGCTGGGCCACAACCGTCCCAGCGATGATGCAGCATAGGTCAAGATGAACACCGGAAAGCCCACTCGCGCGGTCCAGCGCGCGGCGAGTCGCCAGCTTTCGAGTTGATCGGTGCCGGTTTTCAGACCCAGGAACAGCGCGCCAAGCCCCAGCAACAGTCCAAGAATCATTGGCCAGCGTCGCTGCATGTGGCGGTCTCCCGTGGGTTTTGAGGGTGTTAGGTAGCAAGATCGGAACTCGTCCGACAAGCCCGCAAATCACTATTGACATTTCTGTAAGTAATTCGCATTACCAATCTCGCCATGAACATGATGACCACTCCGCTCGAAGTCCGGCCCTCCCAGCGCCAGGCCCATGTCGATTTCGCCGCAGCCGATCTGCCGGTGATGCTGCCCGGCCGCCCGAAGATGCGTTACGACCTGCCCAAGGCCTGGCGCAACTTCCGCGATCTGGTGAAGGACAAGGAAGACACCTCCAAAGTCACCGAGATCTTCCAGGCGCTGCCGTGGCGCGGGATCTATGACGCGGCGCTCAGCTTCCTGAAGACCGAGCGCGCGCAGGAAATCCGCCGCAAGGAACCGTCGCTGGTGGCAATCCTCGACAACCATGAAGAGCTGCGCAAACTGCCCAAAGACAGCCTTGCGCACATCTATTGCGATTTCATGGAGCGCGAGGGCCTGTCGGCACGGGGCCTGGTTGACGAACTCGACAAGAACCGTCCGGCCGACATGTACTGGGACGACCAGGTCACCTGGTATTTCAACCGGATGCGCGACACCCACGATCTGATGCACATCCTCAGCGGGTTCGGCCGCGATGCGCTGGGCGAACAGTGCGTGCTGGCCTTTACCTACAGCCAGCAGCCGAGCCCTGCGCACTTGTTCCTGGGCTATGCCGGGGCACTCGAAATCGCCCGCCGCGCGACCGTCAAAGTCCCGGTGTTCCGCGCGGTGCGCGAAGGCCAGAAGATGGGCAAGGTCTGCCCGCGGCTGGTCGAAATGTCGATCACCGAACTGCTGGCGCTGCCGATCGAGGAAGTCCGCGCGCGCCTCAACATCAAGCCGCCGAGCTACTACAACCATGCCCACGCGATGTGGCGCGCGGCCGGGATCGATCCCTATGATCTGATGGCCCCGGCGCAGGCTGCGGCTTGAGTTCTCCTACGGTTGGTAATTGATGCCGAACCGCTGCGCTTGCACCTTGAGGTTTCGATCAGTTGTGAGCAAGCTTGCGCCCGCAGTCATCCGCGCTGCCAGCAGCAAGTGGGCATCGACATAGCCGACCCCTTTGCCTGCCAGTTCGGCCCAGTCGATAAAAGCCGCGACTTCCGCCGGGCTGGCGATGGGCGCAGGCCTGATTTTCAGGAAAGATGCCAGGGAAAACGGCCCACGCTTGGGTAAGCCGTTCAGCTTGAGTTCTCCCAGTACGAAGGCGTGCAGAGCTATGCGACTCTGACCAAGCAAATCCTCCATCGGCGTATCCAGACCGCGAATGTGATCGATCCAGACCGACGTATCCGCAATGATCACGGCGCCGGAAACCGCCGCCTTGGAACTGGCACCTTGCCGAAATCGGGGATGGACCCTTTGGCCTTGGCCATCCGCAGTTCGGCGCGGCGCTGCACGAACTCCTCCAATGCCATACGCATCAGGGTGCTACGCTCTTTGATGCCCGAATATTCAACGGCCGAAGCAAGCAGATCGTCGTCAAGATTGACTGTCGTTCGCATGATGCGATGAATAGCATCATTTGATGCTGTCTGCAATGCAGGTTTTGCTTACCGCAATTCCTTCCTGATCACCAGCTTCAGCCCCGACCAGACCTCGTCGACCGCGCAGACCTTGGTGTCGACGAAACCCAGCGGCAGGCACAGCTCGCGGATGGTGTCTTCGGTGATGTCGGTGGGTACTTTGGAGGCCTGCTTGGGCCAGGAGACCCAGACCTGACCATCGGGCGTGATCTGGCGGCGCAGGCTGTTCAGCCGTGCGTCGAGCACGCCGCGCTCGGTGACGAAGACATGCGCGGCGTCGATGCCCTGGGCGGGATCGTCCACGAAGGTCAGTTCCAGCGCATATTCGGCGATCTCGTCGAATAGGTCCTCGGGCATGGCATCGAACCACACCCGCATTCCATCGCGCAGGCTGAGCTTTTTGGCGAGTGGGGTGCCGGAATAGCCTGTGGTCATGCCTGCCAATCTCCCTTAGTCGTCACCCCGGGCTTGACCCGGGGCTAGGCTTTCTTTTCCTGCGTCACCGCAGCATGATAGGCTGAGAGGCAGCCAAACCCCGGATCAAGTCCGGGGCGACGGGGTGGGCGGATGCGACGCCGCGACAGCACTCAACCCTTGCTCTTGCCCAAATGCTCCCCGATCAACCCATCAAGCGCAGTAATCCGGTCGCGTTCCGGGGTGCCGATCGCCAGACCCTTGAGCCGGCACGTCGCCCACAACTGCTTGCGCTCGCGCTCAAGCGCCTTGAAGTACAGATCGGCCATCAGCTTTCCATCCAGTTGCGGAAGAAAGCTTCGTTCGCCTGGCGCAGATCATTCAGGCTGACACTTTGCACCCGCTCGTCTTCGACCCATTTGAATGTGCAAGCATCGCCTCCGGTCTGTCCGACCGGCACGGCGATCAGACCAGCAGCATCGGCTTTGGCCTTAATCGCGAGGAAATCCTTGGCGGTCACGACATAGCGCCCCTGGTCCTCGCCAAAGTAGAGTCCCGCCAGCGGGGGCAGATTGGGAGCGACATGGCTGGTGAAACCGATGTTTCCGGCCAGCGCCATTTCGGCCATGGCCACGGCGGCGCCGCCGTCGGCGCAGTCGTGTACCGCGCTGACTCTGCCTTCGGCAATCAGTTCGCGGACCAGTTCGCCAGCTGCCCGTTCCTTGGCAAGATCCACTGGCGGCGGTGTGCCGTCCTGCCGACCGTGCAACTCGCGCAAGTAAAGCGATTGCCCGAGATGGCCGGAAGAATGGCAGATCAACACGATCATCTCACCCTCAGCCTTGAAGGCGATCGTCGCCATGGTCTCATGGTCGTCCATCAGACCCACGCCGCCAATCGCGGGCGTCGGCAAGATCGCGCTGCCCCCACCCGTCGCCTTGCTTTCGTTATACAGCGACACATTCCCGCTCACGATCGGGTAATCGAGCGCCCGGCAGGCATCGCCCATGCCGCGCAGGCACTCGACGATCTGCGCCATGATCTCAGGCCGCTGCGGGTTGGCGAAGTTGAGGCAATTGGTGATTGCCAAGGGTTTGGCCCCGACTGCTGACAAGTTACGGTAAGTTTCCGCCACCGCCTGCTTGCCGCCTTCGTAAGGGTCCGCATAGCAATAGCGCGGGGTGCAGTCGGTGGTGATCGCCAGCGCCTTCTTGTGCCCGTGGATCCGTACCACCGCCGCATCGCCGCCGCTTTTCTGCAACGTATCGGCGCCAACCTGGCTGTCATACTGCTCCCAGATCCAGCGCCGACTGGCCAAATCGGGGCAGGCCATCAGCTTGAGCAGGTCTGCGCCGATATCGGTGCTTTCGGGAATATCGCCCAGCGGAGCGACCCTGGCCCAGGCCTTGTAGTCTTCAAGGCTGAGCGCCGGGCGATCATAGAGCGGCGCGTCTTCGGCCAGCGGCCCCAGCGGGATATCGCAGACAGTCTCACCCTGCCAGGTCAGCACCATGTGGCCGGTGTCAGTGACTTCGCCGATCACTGCGAAGTCCAGTTCCCACTTCTTGAAGATCGCCTCGGCCATCGGTTCCTTGCCGGGCTTGAGCACCATCAGCATCCGCTCCTGGCTCTCGCTCAGCATCATTTCATAGGGCGTCATGCCAAGTTCGCGGCACGGCACCTTGTCCATGTCGAGGATGATCCCGGCCTTGCCGTTGGTCGCCATTTCGACGCTGGAGCTGGTCAACCCGGCCGCGCCCATGTCCTGGATCGCAACAATCGCATCGGTCGCCATCAGCTCAAGGCAGGCCTCGATCAGCAGCTTTTCGGTGAACGGATCGCCGACTTGCACGGTCGGCCGTTTGGCGTCGGAATCCTCGCCAAAATCGGCGCTGGCCATGGTCGCACCGTGGATCCCGTCGCGCCCGGTCTTGGAGCCGACATAGACGATCGGATTGCCGAGCCCGGTGGCGGCGGAATAGAAGATCTTGTCCTGATCGGCCACGCCCACGGTCATCGCGTTGACCAGGATGTTGCCATCGTAAGCGCTGTGGAAATTGGTCTCGCCGCCCACCGTGGG
>JANPMA010000033.1:0-3624 GCA_031422595.1 Novosphingobium sp.
GAAGTTGAATACTCGGTCGAAGTCTGCGCGGCGGTGATGGATGTGCTCCAGCCCACCGCACAAAAGCCGATCATCTTCAACCTGCCGGCCACGGTCGAATGCGCCACCGCCAACATCTATGCCGACCAGATCGAGCTGTTCGGACGGATGATCCCCAATCGCGATGCGGTGGTGATCAGCCTCCACACCCACAACGATCGCGGCACCGGGATCGCTGCCTGCGAACTGGGGCTGATGGCCGGGGCCGACCGGGTCGAAGGCTGCCTGTTCGGCAATGGCGAGCGCACCGGCAACTGCGACTTGGTCACCGTTGCGCTCAACATGTACACGCAAGGGGTCGATCCGGGGCTCGACTTCTCCAACATCGACGAGATCGCGGCGACCGTTGCCTATTGCAATCAGCTGCCGATCCACCCGCGCCATCCCTATGTCGGCGAGCTAGTCTACACCTCGTTTTCGGGCAGCCACCAGGACGCGATCAAGAAGGGCTTTTCCGCGCGCGAGCAGCAGAACGACCAGACCTGGGAAATGCCCTATCTGCCGATCGACCCGGCCGACCTTGGCCGCGATTACGAGGCGGTGATCCGGGTCAACTCGCAGTCTGGAAAGGGCGGGTTCGCCTGGGTGCTCGAGCAGGACCAGGGCCTCAAGCTGCCCAAGAAGATGCAGGCGCACTTCTCGGGCCACGTGCAGGAACTGGCCGATTCAGCCGGGCGCGAGCTGTTTGCAGACGATATCTGGGATGTGTTCCAGCGGGTCTACCACGTCAACGACCCGCAGCATTTCCAGCTGGTTGACTATGAGGAATCGAAGGCGGCCGACGGCACCCGCGTCTTCGCCGGCAAGATCGCGGTCGATGAAAAGGAACAGTCTGTCTCGGGCCGCGGCAACGGGCTGATCAGCTCGGTGGTGGCGACCATTGCCGAAACTTTCGGCGTTGCGCTTGAGGTCAAGGACTATACCGAACACGCCATGACCGCTGGTTCGGATGCGCGTGCGGCGGCTTATGTCGAATGCGTCACTGCGGCCGGCAAGACCGTTTGGGGTGTCGGGATCGACGAGGATATCGCCACAGCCAGCGTTCGCGCGGTGCTGAGCGCGGCGAATGAGGCGCAGCTGACGAAAAATTGAGCCCCGCCGGCCGGAGGGGGATAGCCGGCGGGGCTCGCTCAAGGCGCGCGCATGAGCATGGCCCGGCGCGCGCCCTGGAGGTCTGTTTTAGGGCAGAAGCACCCGGTCGATCACATGGACGATACCGTTCGATTGCGTGACATTCGCGGTGGTGACCGTAGACACCCCGCCCTTGGCATCGACCAGTACGATGTTCTTGCCCATCTTCTTGGCAACCAGCTTTCCGCCGCTGACAGTGGTGATCACGGCCTTGCCCTTGCCTGCATTGATCAGCTTGACCAGTTGGCCGCTGGTGACGCGGCCGGACACCACGTGATAGGTCAGCACAGTGGTCAAGGTGCCCTTGTTTTCGGGCTTGAGCAGCGTGCCGACCGTGCCGGCCGGCAGGCGATCAAACGCTGCGTTGGTCGGGGCAAAAACCGTGAACGGGCCGGGGCTCGACAGCGTATCGACCAGACCCGCAGCCTTGACCGCAGCAACCAGTGTCGTGAGGTTGCTCGCCTGCACGGCGTTCTCAACGATGGTCTTGGTGGGATACATGGCGGCGCCGCCAACCATCGGATTGCCGTGGTGCGCCATTTGGCCAGCAAGGGCGGGAGCTACCGCCAGCGACAGCGCGGTGACGGCAAGGGCAAGCTTGAGCTTCATCAGAAAATCTCCTTCAATGCCGGGCGTTCACTCGCACCAGCACCGAAGATACGCAGCCGCTTGCCCCGCGGATGCATCATGGCTCAAATTTTTTTCAGGTCTCGATCAATTTGCCGCTGGCAACGATCGGGCCGGTCGCCGTGCCGGTGGGAGACCCGCCGATCGGTTCAAGCGAGATCGCGAAGGTCGCTCCTGGCCCCACCAGTCGCCCCTGTGAGGGATTAAGCTGGTGCGTAGCGGGCCGATGGGCATCGATCACCCCCAGCGAAATCGCCTTGTCCGAACCGGCCGGGATGACCCATAATTCGGCATCGCCCTTGCCTGGATCGAGCTTGACCGGTGCGACGGTCAGCCGGCGCGAGGTCGTTTCGTAGCTGATCGCCAGCGCACTTCCGCGTTCGCCCGAGAGGCTTGCCACAATCGGCGCGCCCGGCTGCGGAGGCAATGCGATCTGCGGACGCTGGGCAACCATGACCAGCGCCACCACCGCAACCGCGGCCATTGCTCCGCTGACAAACTTCCAGCGCAGCACGCTGCGAGCGTTATCGTTCTGCGGCAGTGCCGCGGCGATGCGCGGCCACAGCTCGGGCGAAGGTTCCTGCCCCAAAGGCGCGGCCAGTCCGGCCAGACGCTGTTGCCACCAGGCCACGCGCTGGCCGAAGGCTTCGTCCTGAACACGGCGAGCCAAGGCGGCAGGATCGTCAACCAGACCCAGCGCCAGTTCGGCAGCGAGCAGATCGTCCTCGTCGCTCATCCCAGGCACTCCCGCAGTTTCAGCAAGGCGCGGCGAATCCGGCTTTTGACCGTGCCCAGTGGCAGTTGGCTGCGCCCGGCGAGGTCGGCATAGGTCGAGCCGTCAAAGAATGCAGTGCGGATCATCGCAGCATCGCCTTTGGCCAGTTGCTCGATGCAGAAATTGATCCGAGCGTCCTCTCCAAGCTGGACCAGCACGGCTTCGGCATCGGGACTTTTGTCGGCAATATCATCGGCCAGTTCGATCGGTGCGGTTTCGCGGCGGCCCGAGCGGCGCAGCAGATCGATCGCACGGTTCCGGGTCAGCGCCGCCAGCCACGATATCGGGTTGCCGCGGGCCGGATCGAACGTAGCCGCGCGGCGCCAGATCGTAAGGTAGACTTCCTGCATTGCGTCTTCGGCCTCGGCGGTTTCGCCCAAGATACGCAGGCAGATGCCAAAAAGCTTCCGGGAGGTGCGGCGATAAACTTCCTGCAAAGCATCGCGGTCCTGCATAGCCACCCGCGCCAAAGCCCGCGACAGCGCGGCACGCTCGAGCGACAGGGCCTGATCGGACGGATTGCTGGACATGCTGGGCGTCTCTAGCATCGGCATCTGGGCCTGACCATCCGTTGTTCGGGATCAGGCAATTTCGTCGCTTAGAGCGAGAGCCCGCCATCGACGATCACCGTGTGCCCGGTAACGTAGCTGGCCAGCGGCGAGGCGAGGAAGATTGCAGTTCCGGCCATGTCCTGAGGCGTGCCGAGCCGGCCTTCGGGAATTCGCGCAAGCGCACCTGCCAGCCGGTCGGGGTGCTCGGTGGTAACTTTGGTCAGCTTGGTCGCGACCAGGCCGGGGGCAAGGCCGTTGACCCGGATCCCCTCGCCCGCCCAGGCCTGGCCCAGCGACTTCACCAGGCTGACCGCACCGGCCTTGGACGCGGCATAGGCCGGGTTGCCGATGTTGGCCTTGAACCCCGCGACCGAGCTGACGATGATCATGCAGCCCTTGCTGTTCCCCAATTGCGCTTTGCACTTGTTGGCAGTGTGGAGCAGGCTGTCGAGATTAACCGACATCACCTTGTCCCAGCCTTCGCGCATGAATTCGCCGCGT
>JANPMA010000034.1:0-41581 GCA_031422595.1 Novosphingobium sp.
GCCCGTACCCCTCCCCCACCTTTGGTGGTCCCCCTCCCCCAAGGGGCAGGAATTAATTTTCCTACAGCCCCCCATCTGAGTCATGGTTCCGAGCCCCCGCAATCGAACAGCCGCTCATCCTGAGCCTGCCGAAGGACGCCGATGACCATCGACAAGACCCGCCTCCCGCGCCCCCAGGCCGGATCGCCCGGCCAGCTCCCCAGTTTCACCCCCGTCCCCCGCCAGACCGCCCGCCACGACGGCTGGACCGAACTCCGCCAGCGCAATTTCATCGAAGCCCTCGCCGATACCGGCAGCGTCAAGGCCGCGGCGCACCGCATCAACATGACCCCCGAAGGCGCCTACCTGCTGCGCCGCCACCCGCAAGGCGCCAGCTTCCGCAAGGCCTGGGAAGCCGCGCTCGCGCTCGGCGTCCAGCAGCTGGAGGACATCGCCATGGAGCGCGCGATGTATGGCCAGGAAGTGCCGGTCTATTCCTACGGCAAGCTGATCGGCAGCCGGATCGTCCATAATGACCGCCTGCTGATGTTCATGCTGCGCAACCGCGCCCCCACCAGGTTCACCGCCGACGGCCGCGCCGCGAGCCGCCAGAATAGCATCGGCAATCCGACCAAGGCCGCCGAGCTCTCCCGCCTCAAACGCGAATGGCGCAAGCAATGGGAAGCGGAGGCCTTCACCCGCGACGTCGAGCAGAGCCGCCAGGACGGCGACGAGCTGCTGGACAAGATCCTCACCATGCACCGCCGCTGGTTCCTCGCGCTCGGCCCGCGCGCCCGCCAGGCCTACCGCGCCTTCCGCGAGATCGAGCTGGAAGAACAGCGCAGCCGCGACGAGGCCTTCTGGGCCGGGGTCGATCTGGAAATCGCCCAGGAAGACCTCGAAGGTGCCCAGGACGAGGATGACCGCACCGACGCCCGCGAAGCCCTGACCGAGGCCGAAGAGGCCCTCGCCCAGGCCAGACGCGAGCAGGAAGAAGCCGAAGCCGACTACACCCACTGGTTCCAAAGCGACCGCCGCGCCAAGATCTGGCTGGGGATCGATGTTATGTTCGGGAAGGTGGTGGGGGAGTGAGCCCCCTTCCCCCGTCACCCCGGACCTGATCCGGGGTCCCGCTTCCCCTTCAAGCACCGCCTAACGCCCAATAAGCTGGACCCCGGATCAAGGCACCGCGAGACGCGCGTCTCGCTAAGCGGGTGACGTGTCGGAGCCAAAGGCCGGTTGAGCCAACTACGGCATTGCCGTATACAAAGGCATCAGGGAGCCACGCACATGGACGACAGAGCTTTTGAAAGCATCGCCGCCGGACTTGAAGACGCCATCGCCTTCGTGCGTGGCGACACCAGCCGGGGCCGCGTCGCGGCCGGACCCGACGTCAAGGCAATCCGCGCCAAGACCCGCATCAGCCAGGCCGAGTCGAAGACGGGCCGAAGGCCCAACTGAGCCGCCAAGCTACGCGTGCCAGTAGGCACCGTGCGTGACTGGGAACAGCACCGGCGTTCGCCGGATGCTCCGGCGCGGACGCTGTTGGGGATGGTCGATGCGGACCACATGGGCGCGTTTGCTTTGATTGAGCGGATAGGGTGAGTTCGCGGGCTAGATTCGGCGCGTTGTCACCATGACCCTGCTACGGCAACCCTAATCAATTGATGGAATTGGTGGTACATTGTCGGGCTGACCGGGTAAGCCGGCCTTGCTCTCAAACATTGCGTTGAACAGAGTGCCCCAGAAATCTTCGTCGTCGCGAACGTTGAAGCTCTTCCTCAGAGACGCTGCGATCAACAACCGGTTGGCAATAAGGCGTTCACTGAAAGTTTGATCGGCATTTTCGTCTGCAAACCGCTTTTGCGCCAGCCGAATGGCTGCGAACATGTGCTTATGCACATCGCGTACCCCGGTTGCATATTCCCAGAAATCCTTTCCGACGAAGAAATCGAACCAGTTGGGCGATCCTAATCCTCGATCCACAACGGCTGGTTTGTTGTTCAGATTGCGATATCTTCCATAGGTAATACCGATCATGATTCGAGCACCAGTCTCTTCGTGGAGTTCGCCGAAATGCCGGATCATCTCTGCAGCATGTGATTGATTCATAGTCCACGGCCCGGCCTTGATACTCATCAAAGTGCGATGACCTTCGACATTCATTTCCAAATCAATTGGCGACCACCGGTTCCTCACTAGCGGGTCAAGGGAAGTCTTTCCAACAGGAGTGGAGGCCCCAAAAATCTTCAGATATTTCTCCTCCGCCATTTTTCCAAACGCAGTATCATCGCCATGATATGCCTTACCCAGTTGAAGTCTTTCAGCGACTTCAAAAGGACTGAAGATGTTATAGACTGGCGCTGTAATTAGTAGGAGGAACGGATTGAAATTAGTTTTCGAAATGTCATCGAATTGCTCTGCGAGCCCTTTGAAGCGCCTTTTGAGAAATTGATAAGTCTCTTCTTCCAACAAAGCTGCCTGAGCTGCCGGCAGGTCTGCAAGCAACGCCACGCGAGAAAATCTACGCCGTCTAAGAGCTTCGGCGACCGGAAGTGCCGGATCATTTGGCAGGTCACCTTCAGGCATATTTGAGATCGCGTTCTCGGTGCTGCGTTACTGGCTCGCCGTAGCGGGCAGCTTCGTTGCCACCACCATCGTTCCAGACTCTCACTTGGCCATCCTTAAACCATTTTCGGGTTCGCACATGAGATTGGACGTACACGATGCGATAGGTCTCTGATCGCCTTTCATAAGAGCGCATCCCTTGATTCAGCAATTTTTCCAGAGCCTTCGCAATCACATTGCCTGCAACTGTGCCCAATCGTACGGGTACGGCGTTCCCAACTTGGGCGTATTGCTCGGATGGCTTTCCGCAGAATTGCCAATCTTTTGGAAACTCCTGGATGGCTGCATATTCACGAAGGGACAGAGCTCGAACTTCGGCTGGATGGCAAAGCGAAGTACTCGCATGGTTAGGCATGGTCACAAGCGTAGGACACGGTAGATCAAATGACAGACGCCGCCACCAACCAGAGCGCCCGCCTTTTGCGAACCAAGCTTTGCCCATCGACAACTGTTGTGTGGCGACCGGCAGGCTTCGCCAATTGGACCCTGCCGGTACCTCTGAAAGAAAGCTCTTTTTCCGTGGTGAAAAATCCAAAATAGTCGTCCCTGGGTCTGTCACAGTTGCCAGAGCATCTCCCAACGTTGCCCAAGGCTTGAGTCTACGCTGGTCAAACCCTGAGTCGGATGAGTTGCCGTGAGTTGGCGCAGGAAAATCTATGGAATCATTGTATCGGTTTCCAATGAAAAGAACTCGCTCTCGGAGCTGCGGCGCGCCATAGTTGACCGCATTGACCTCAAAACAATCAAGATTGTAGCCTGCTCCGATACGCTGCAAGTCATTTGCAAATAGGTCAACGACAGAACCCGGCTGTTCGTCTTTGTCTAGCGGCGCGCCCCCATTCTCAGGACGTTCCTTGATTGGCCGATGCCGCACTGCTGCCGACAGAAGTCCCCTCACATTCTCAAGCAGGAAAAATCGTGGCTTCGCGTATTCTACAAATCGCAAGAACTGCCAAAGCAGCAAACCTCGAGGATCCTGAGTAGTACCCCTCCGGCCAGCGGTGCTGAATGACTGGCAGGGTGGTCCACCCACGAGCAAATCCAGTTCGCCAGGCCTGATTCCGGCCGCAGCCAGAACTACGGCTGGGTCAAGATGGCAAATATCCTCTTCGAATATAGCCAAATCAGGGTGCAATCGTCCCGCTGCCTTATTCGCGCGGATTGTGTCGCAGAAGGATTTTTCCTTCTCAACCACAGCCTTAATGGCGAATTTTCCGGTCTGCTCAAGACCAAGGTCTAGGCCCATTGCGCCCGAGAAAAGAGATACGACGGAATATTGCGCCACGGGGCCTCCTTGCATCAGTTGCTTAGCGCTTTCGTTAGGCTTGGAACTACCACTCGCACCCTAGTATCCCCAGAAAAACAAAACAAGAACAACATAATCGGAAATGGCCTTATTATTGACAGCCAAAACCTGCGAATCCCGCAGCGATCAGCCCCCCCTCACCCCTTCCGCTTCTTCCGCGCCGCATAGCGCTCATCGCGCGCGGCTTTCAGTTCTGCTTCGCTGAGGCCGGCCGGCTCCGCCGGAGCCTGGGCGGCGGCGACTCTGTCGGCTTTGGCCTGGGCGGCGGCGGCCTTGGTGGCGGCGCGTTTTTCGGCGGCGGCTTGTTCGCGCGCGGCAGCGGCGGCCTGGCGCTGGGCGATCAGGGCCGGGTTGGGCGCGGGCTTGGCGGCGAGTTTGGCCAGCGCCTTGGCGCGGGCCTGCTGGGCGAGCGCGGTGCGTTCCTGGAAGCTGGGTTCTTTGTAGGCGGCCATGGTCGGGTGGTTCTCTTTGTGGTTGGTTTGGTTTGGTTGGTGGGGGCCTTAGCACCTCTGGTGCGGTTCGTCGCGGTGGAGTTGGCTGGCCTCGTGTGGGTAGGTGCGCGGCAGGAAGAACAGCCTAGGCCCGGATCAAGGCGTCGCGAGCCAACGGTCTCGCTATGCGGCTGACGAAAAGGGTGGGTTGTGGTGTGAAGCGAGGTTGGGATCACTCGCGCGTACCCCTCCACCACCCTTCGGGTGGTCCCCCTCCCCCGCCCGGGGGAGGATCGTGTCGGCGCTATTCCTCGCCCATTCGCAGCGCCGCGATGAAGGCTTCTTGCGGGATGCTGACGTTGCCGTATTCGCGCATCTTGGCTTTGCCCTTTTTCTGCTTTTCGAGCAGCTTTTTCTTGCGGGTGATGTCGCCGCCATAGCATTTGGCGGTGACGTCCTTGCGCATCGCCTGGATGGTTTCGCGGGCGATGACCTTGCCGCCGATCGCGGCCTGGATCGGGATCTTGAACAGGTGGCGGGGGATCAGGTCTTTGAGGCGTTCGCACATGTGGCGGCCGCGGCTTTCGGCGACCGAGCGGTGGACGATCATGCTGAGCGCGTCGACCGCCTCGTTGTTGACCAGGATCCCCATCTTGACCAGATCGCCTTCGCGGCTGCCGATCTGTTCGTAATCGAAGCTGGCGTAACCGCGGCTGATGCTTTTGAGACGGTCGTAGAAATCGAACACCACTTCGTTGAGCGGCAGCTCGTAAGAGACCTGGGCGCGGCCGCCCACATAGGTGAGCCCGGTCTGCACCCCGCGGCGGTCCTGGCAGAGCTTGAGGATCGAGCCGAGGTATTCATCCGGCGTGTAGATCGTCGCCTTGATCCAGGGTTCGTCGATCTGTTCGATCCGGCTGGGATCGGGATAGTCGGCCGGGTTGTGGAGCAGGATCTCGCGCGCGTCGTCGGTCTTCGATTTGCGCAGCTGGATGCGGTAGACCACGCTGGGCGCGGTGGTGATCAGATCGAGGTCGTATTCGCGGGTCAAACGCTCCTGGATGATCTCGAGGTGGAGCAGGCCGAGGAACCCGCAGCGAAAGCCAAAGCCGAGTGCGGCGCTGCTTTCCATTTCGAAGCTGAAGCTGGCGTCGTTGAGCCGCAGGCGGCTGATGCTTTCGCGCAGTTTTTCGAAGTCCGCCGCGTCGACCGGGAACAGGCCGCAGAACACCACCGGCTGGACTTGCTTGAAGCCGGGGAGCGCCTGGACGGCGCCGGCCTTGACCGTGGTGATGGTATCGCCGACGCGGGCTTGCGCGACGTCCTTGATCTGCGCGGTGATGAAGCCGATTTCACCGGGGCCGAGCTGTTCGAGCTGCTCGATCTTGGGGGTGAAGCAGCCGACCCGGTCAATCAGGTGTTCGGTCAGGCCGGCCATGAATTTGACCGAGAGGCCCTTCTTGATCACGCCGTCGATCACCCGGACCAGGATCACCACGCCGAGGTAGGGATCGTACCATGAATCGACCAGCATCGCCTTGAGCGGGGCCGCGGCGTCGCCTTTGGGGGGCGGGATGCGTTTGACCACGGCTTCGAGCACTTCCTTGATGCCGATGCCCGATTTGGCGCTGGTCAGGACGGCCTGGCTGGCGTCGAGCCCGATCACTTCCTCGATTTCGGCGCGGACCTTGTCAGGCTCGGCGGCGGGGAGGTCGATCTTGTTGATCACGGGGACGATCTCGTGGTCGTGCTCGATCGACTGATAGACATTGGCGAGCGTCTGCGCTTCGACCCCTTGGGCGGCGTCGACCACCAAGAGCGCGCCTTCGCAGGCGGCGAGGCTGCGGCTGACTTCATAGGCGAAGTCAACGTGGCCGGGGGTGTCCATCAGGTTGAGTTCGTACAGCTCGCCATCGTCGGCCTGGTAGTTCAGGCGCACGGTCTGGGCCTTGATGGTGATCCCGCGCTCTTTCTCAATGTCCATGTTATCAAGGACTTGCTCGCTCATCTCGCGCGCGGTGAGGCCGCCGGTGAACTGGATCAGCCGGTCCGCCAAGGTGCTCTTGCCGTGGTCGATGTGAGCGATGATCGAGAAATTGCGGATCTTGGCCAGGTCAGTCATCCCGGCCCGTTAGCAGCGCTTCGCCCCGCTGTCAGCCAGTCAGTTAGGCGATCTTGACCTTGGCCTTGCCCAGATCGGCGGCCCCGAACCGCGGCAGGCTGATCCCCGCGCCCGGCTGCTGCATCAGTTGCATCGGATACTGCCCGGTCGGCAGTGCCTGAAGCGGCATTCCGGCCTGGGCCATGACATAGGGCGAAACGCGGTGGCGGGTGCACAGCCCCCCGGCCCCATCATCGACCAGCTGCTGTTCGAATTCGAGCCCCTGCATCGCCCCGGCCGAACGCCGGACAACCGCGACGGCCAGCTGGCCTTCGCTGAAATCGACCACGAACGGGGTTCCGATCGGCACATCGACCAGCCCTTCGACCATGCAGCCCCCGCGCGAGAGGTTGCGCATGGTTGCTTCGTAGCGGTGATCCTCGTGGATCAGCCCGACCTTGCGCAGCACGGTGCGGCGTTCGGGGCGGTACTTGCTGGGGCCATCGGGTTCGATCACCCATTCGCCCGAAAGCAGGGCTTCGCAAACATCGTCGTTCGAGACCGCAGCGGCATAGATGAAGCCCTGGATCTGCTTGACCTTGAGCTGGCGCATCGCTTCCAGCTCGTCGTGGGCCTCGATCCCTTCGGCGGTTGTGTCCATCTTCAGGGCTTCGGCCAGGCTGACGATCGAGGCGATGATCGCGGCGTTGCGGTTGCCTTCCTGGGTCACCCCGCGGATGAAGCTCTTGTCGATCTTGATCTTGTCAAACGGCGCATGCTGCAAATAGCTGAGCGAGGAATAGCCCGTCCCGAAATCGTCGAGCGCCAGCCGCACGCCTAGCAATTTGAGCGAGTTGAACATTTCCTCGGTCGCTGCCTTGTCACCCAGGAAGATCGACTCGGTCAGTTCCAGTTCAAGCCGTTCGGGCGGCAGACCGGAGTGGGCCAGAGCCTGGGCCACCAGGGTCGCGAAGCCGGCGTTGGCGAACTGCGCGGCCGATACGTTGACCGCGACCTTGATATTGCCAGGCCACTGCACAGCATCCATGCAGGCCTGTTTGAGCGCCCAGTTGCCGAGCGCGCCGATCAGGTTGGCTTCTTCGGCGATCGGAATGAAGATCGCAGGAGAAATATCGCCCAACTCGGGGTGCTCCCAGCGGGACAAGGTTTCCAGCGTGACCACCTTGTTGGTCTTGGTGTCGATGATCGGCTGGAAGACCAGCCGCATCTGATCGCTCGACAGCGCATCGCGCAGATCTTCCTCGATCTGGCGGCGGCGCTCTGCTTCGGAATGGAGGTCGCTCGAATAGAACCGGAACTGCCCGCGCCCGCCGCCCTTTGAGGCATAAAGCGCCAGATCGGCCGAGCGGACCAGCTCTTCCGAGTTGATCCCATCGTAGGGCGCGATCGCGATCCCCACCGAGGCCCCGATCACGCAGCGGCTTCCTTCGATCTGGTAGGGCTGCGAGACCATCGCGATGATTGTCAACGCAATCTCGCCCAGCCGTCCGCGATCGTCGATGTCGGGCAGGATAATCTGGAATTCGTCACCGCCCAGTCGGCCGATCTCGCAATTCTTGTCGGTCACCACACGCAGCAGGCGTCCCGCGACCTGCTTCAGCAGTTCGTCACCCGCTGGATGACCCAGCGTGTCGTTGACTTGCTTGAAACGGTCGAGATCTATCATCAAGATCGCGCAGCAGCGCTTGGCTGACTGATAAGCGGTCAGCGTCGCGTGCAGCCGCTTGCCCATACGGTGGCGGTTGGCAAGACCGGTCAGCGAATCGTACTGGGCCAGGCGCGAGGCGTCCTTCTGACTCTGCCGGGTTGCGGTGATGTCATTGCCGTTACCGCTATAGCCGATGAAGTCGCCGTTCGAGGCGAATTGCGGCCGGCCCGAGATTGACCACCACACTTCGTCCCGGTCCAGTGCGGCGCGAACCTGGAGATCGACAAAGGTCTTGCGGGCGCTGAGGATCAGCGGGAGTGTGCGTTCGTGCTGGTCGTCCTCATCGCGTTCGAGAACGAACAGTGACTGGACGGCCCGGCCCAGCAGTTCGGTGCGCGGGCAGCCCATCCGCTCGGCAACGCAATCGGAGATGTAGGTGATCTTGCCTTCACAGTCGGTCGACCAGAACCAGCCGAGCCCGGAAGCCTCGTAATCGCGCAGCAGCCGCAGCGCTTGCTGTTGTTCCTGACTGGATAAGGCAGGAGCCGCCTGCCCGGAATTCGAGCGTGCCGAACCTTCCTTGCCCGCGCCGAGCAAGTTACGAAAACGTCCAAATGCTGAAGTTCCGGTTGCACTCATAAAGCGGATTCGATTGCCCATTTCAGATTAGAACTGCTCGTTGATCGCCAATAACCAAACATGGTTTCGATTTCACTAAAGCCACCAAGGCGGTATTCCAGGCGGATCACCCCTGCCCCCCTGCACTGCGGCGCAGCGGCGAGCGTCCCAGACCTGGTTGCGGTGCCGATGAATTGATCGCGATCCGCCCGGCATCGTCGAGTTCCAACGGAGCCGCAAATTCCACCCCCATCCGGTCTTCCTGGCACCAGCGCGCGGTCGCGGTAACGACCTGCCCTTCGGCCACGTTGATCCGAAAGATCGTGCCTGGCGGCACGTTCCAGAGCCCCTCAACCATCGCCCCGGTTGCAGAAATGTTGCGGATCGTCCCGTAATAATGCTGTCCGCCATGATCGAGCAGAACCTTGCGCAACATTGTTTGACGGGTAGCACGGGCCGCGCGGGGGCCGATCGCGATAGCGGTGAGGCCAGTCTGCAACTGGCCCATGGCATCGGCGAAACTGAGGGGCTTTGCATAGATATAGCCCTGCACGTGGCTGCAGCCGAGCATGCGGACCAGATCGAGTTCGTCGAGCGTTTCAACGCCTTCCGCAGTTGTCTCCATTCCGAGCGCTTCGGCCAGGCTGACGATCGAGGCAATGATCGCTCCGTTGCGACTGCCCGTGATGGTCGCGCCGCGCACAAAGCTCTGGTCGATCTTGATCTTGTCGAACGGCGCTTTCTTCAAATATCCCAGCGAGGAATAGCCAGTCCCGAAGTCATCGAGCGAAAGCCGAACTCCGACCCGCTTCAGCGCAGCAAACATGGCATCGGTGCCTTCGTCGTCGTTGAGGAAGACGCTCTCGGTAATCTCCAGTTCGAGGCGGGCAGGATTGACCTGCGCCGCCGCCAAGGCGTTGGTAATGATCGCCGGCAGCGCGGGATTGGCGAACTGCAGTGGCGAAACATTGACCGCGACCCGGACGGCTTCGGGCAACTTGGCAAGGTCCTCGCAGGCCCGGCGCAGCGCCCATTCGCCGATCGGGGCAATCAGGCCGGAATCCTCGGCAATCGGAATGAACTTGGCCGGTGAAAGCGGTCCGCGGGTCGGGTGCGTCCAGCGCAGCAGCGCTTCAAATCCGGTAATCCGCTCGGTCGAGGTATGGACGACCGGTTGATAATATAGCTCCAACCCGCCTTGAGCCAGTGCATCGCGCAAATCCTGTTCGAGCTGGCGGCGCTCCTCGGCGTCGGAATGAAGGTCGGCAGCATAGAAGTGATGCCGCCCGCGTCCGCCATCCTTGGCAGCATAGAGCGCCAGGTCGGCATTGCGGATCAGCGCTTCGGTGGTCACGCCGTCATCGGGCGAAAGCGCCACGCCGACCGAGGCTCCGATCATGACCCGATGCCCGTCGATCGAGTAAGGCTCAGACAGGTCGCGGATCACCCGCCTGGCGAGTTCAGCCAGATCCTCGCGGCGATGTCGCCCCGGCAGGATCACCTGGAATTCATCACCACCCAGGCGCCCAACTCGGCCGTATTGACCGATGGTGCATTCAAGTCGACTGGCGACCTGGGTCAACAACGCGTCGCCTGCCGGGTGGCCCATGGTATCGTTGACCTGCTTGAACCGATCGAGATCGAGCAGAAAAACTGTGCAGGCACGATGTTCGAGATTGGGCGCGGCCAAAATCTTCTCAAGCGTCTGGGCGATCTGCAATCGATTGGCCAGGCCGGTGAGCGAATCGTAATGCGCCAGGCGCGAGGCGTGCTCTTCCGAGCGGCGTTTCTCAGTCAGATCGTGGCCCGAACCGCGGAATCCGACGAAATTGCCGAAGGAATCATATAAAGGCCGTCCGTTGACCGACCACCAGCGCTCTTCACTGTCGGTTGCGGCTCGCAGGGCCAATTCGCTGAAGGCCGAACGGGCGCTGAGGTGGAAGGCCAGAGTGCGTTCGTTTTCCTCGCCTTGCGGGTCAGGAACAAACAGCTCGCCAAATGGTCGCCCAACCAATCGCGCCGACTGGCGGCCAAGGATTTCTCCGATCGGAGCGGAAACATAGACCAGCATCCCGCGCCGGTCGGTTTCCCAGAACCAGCCCTGCCCGGTCTGCTCGAGGTCATTGAGAATTTCCTCGGCGCGGACTTGCGCGCGTTTGCGCTCGGTGTCTTCGTGGTCGGCCCGGGCATCCGCTCGGGCTTGTCGGATCGAAGTATAGATCCCTACTGCGCAGCCGATAGCCAAGGCGAAGAACGTGCCGCGCGAGCCGTCTATCAGGGCAACCCCCAGCCACAGCGTAACCTGCGAAATGATGATGCTCGCAACGCGCCGATTGAGGATGATCGCAGCCAGCGAGCTGACAATAACCAGGATACCGATCGAATTCTGCCATTGTTCGCCGGCCGTTTCGCTCCACCGGGCAATGGCAAGGCCAAACAGGAACATCGGCAGGCCGATGTGCAGCGAACTCAGCAAGGTTCGCTTGGTCGGATCGTCCAGCTTGTCCTGTTCAAAGCGGCTAGCGATCGGGGTCAAGGCGGCTCCCCAAACCGCACCCAGCGCAATCGCGATTGTCGTCAGTTTGGGCACCGTCAGCGTTGCAATCCCAACCAGGACAATCGCGCCAACAAAGATCGGGGCCATCAGGATCCAGTTGGGCTCGATCAGGTCGTGAAGTCCGTTTCGGGCGCCGCCACGCCCGCGCTTCGGAGCCTGGGTATGGGCAGCGCGCGAGCGCAGTTCGACCATCTCGGGCGGTGCCGTTCTTGCCGCCGTGGCAGGCGTGCGAACAGGCCCGCGCTCATGCGGCGCGTCCTGTTCGGCTTCGGCCTGCCTCAATGGTCCGGCTGACATGGTCTGCCAAGTGCCATGAAACCGCTTGAAAAAGCGTTAAGTTTACCATTTCCAAGCGCAGATTTCCGCTGATTGCACTGCCAGCATCTTCGCGCCTTGAATTGGCCGTGTGGGCAGGGCATGTTCGCGTCTGACAAGCAAAACGACAGAACGAGGCTGAGGAATGACCAAAGGACCGTCGCTCGAGAACGAAGCCGCGCAATCGACCACCGCGCTGGGTCCGCTGGTTGGCCTGGCACGCGAGGATTTCGTTGGGGCCGTTGCCTTGCTGCTGCGCGAGACCGCCAGCGATCCGGGGCGGACCTTCAAGCACATGCAGGGCCTTGGCGAGGACGTGGTCAAGATTCTGACCGGCAAGAGCGAGCTCGCCCCCGATCCCAAGGACAAGCGGTTCAAGGATCCGGCCTGGCAGTACAACCCGTTTTTCCGGGCCGGGGCGCAATATTACCTTGCGATTCAAAAGACTGCGAAGAACTGGCTGGAAGCTCTGGAGCTTGACGAGCTTGAGCGCGACCGCGCCAATTTCATCTCCAACATCATCCTCGACGGTCTGGCCCCCACCAACAGCCTGATCGGCAATCCTACTGCGCAGAAACGGCTGATCGACAGCGGCGGCCTTTCGCTGATCAAGGGCCTCAAGAACGCCTACAACGACATGGTCCACAACCATGGCATGGTCTCGATGGTGGACAAGAAGCCGTTCAAACTGGGCGAGAACGTGGCCACCGCCAAAGGCAGCGTAGTTTACCGCGACGCGATGTTCGAACTGATCCACTATGCCCCGACAACTGACGAAGTCTATGAGATTCCGCAGCTGACAATTCCGCCACAAATCAACAAGATGTACATCAACGATCTGACCCCGGAGAAATCCGTGGTCAAGTGGCAGACCGACAACGGCATCCAGTGTTTCGTCATTTCCTGGAAGAACCCGACCAAGGAGGAAGGCGTTTGGGGAATGGATGATTACATCGCCAGTTGCATGAAGGCCATCGACCTCATTTGCGAGATTACCGGCGCACCGAAGGTCAACGTTTCATCGGCTTGCTCGGGTGGGCAGACCGGCGCGATCCTGGCCAGCAAGATGGCCGCCGCCGGGGACAAGAGGTTGGGTGCGCTGACTTATATGGTCACCGTATTGCATCCCAAGCAGAACGACATCGAAGCCGGTTCGCTGATGACCGCCAACGGGCTTGAATTGGCCAAGAGGCGTGCCGCCAAGGCCGGGATCATCAAAGGCAACGATCTGGCGCGCGGGTTCGCCTGGCTGCGACCCAACGATCTGATCTGGAACTATGTCATCAACAACTATCTGATGGGCGATGATCCCCCGGCCTTCGACGTGCTGTTCTGGAATGCCGATGCGACCAACTTGTCGGCAACGCTGATGGGCGATTTCCTGCACTTGTTTGAGACGCTGGCCTTCACCAAGCGCGGCGAGGTTGAAATGGCCGGACATGCGATCGACCTTTCAAGAGTGACCAGCGACATGTTTATCCTGGGCGGCACCACCGATCACATCACCCCCTGGCGCGCGTGCTATCGTTCCACCCAGCTGTTCGGATCGAAGGACGTCACCTTCGTGCTCAGCCAAGCCGGCCACATGCAGGCGATCCTCAACCCGCCGGGCAATCCCAAGGCCAAATATTTTGTGTCGAAAAAGTCGAGCCATCCGCCCGCCGACGTTGACGAATGGCTCAAGGGGACCGAGGAAGTAGCTGGAAGCTGGTGGCCGTACTGGATGGAATGGGTGCAGAAGCGTTCGGGCAAGAAGGTGGCAGCACCCAAGGGGCTCGGCAGCAAGAAGCACCCGGCCAAGGAATCTGCACCCGGCCTCTATGTGCTCGAACAAGCCTGAGGAATGCATAGCCAGTGAGCCTGGACATCACCGCCGAATTCTCGCTGGAACAAGTTGGCGGACGCACCTTGCGCGTTGCGCGCTGGCGTTGGGATCAGCCGAGCGAGCATTTGCCCGTGCTGTTCTTCAACGGCATCGGCGCCAATATCGAGGCGGTTGCCCCCTTGGCCGAGGCGCTGACCGACCGGCCCTTCATCATGTTCGACATGCCGGGCGTGGGAGGCAGCCCCGAACCGCTGGTCCCCTATAACGCCTTCACCATGAGCTGGACCGCCAAGGAACTGCTCAATCGCTTCGGGGCCGAGCAAGTCGATGTGATGGGGGTTTCGTGGGGCGGCGCGATGGCGCAGCACTTCACGCTCCAGCACGGCGACCGGGTCCGCCGCCTGGTTCTGGCCGCGACTACCGCAGGGATGTTCATGATCCCCGGCAATCCGACGGCGCTGACCAAGATGGCCAACCCGCGCCGCTATGTCGACGCCGCCTTCATGGAAAAGCACTTCCGCACGCTCTACGGCGGGCTGACCGGGGGCAAGGAAGAGCACATCAGCCGGCTGACCCCGCCCAGCCCGCGCGGCTATCTCTACCAGCTGCTGTGCATGCTGGGCTGGACCAGCGCCCCGGTACTGCCGTTCCTCAAGAAGGAAGTGCTGATCATGATGGGCGAGGACGACCAGATCGTCCCGCTCAGCAACGGCAAGATCCTCGAGGCGCTGATCCCCAATTCGCGGCTGGAGATTTTCGAGCAGGGTGGGCACCTGTTCATGCTTACCCACCGCGAGCAGACGATATCGAGCTTGCGCGGGTTCCTTGATGCGCCCGACCGGCCAGACAGAAAAGCGGCGTAATGGGGCTAAGGTCGCGCGGGGGCTTCGACAGGCTCAGCCTGAGCGGGCCTTTGGAAATGCCCCGGTTTCCAATTCCCGCTCAGGCTGAGCTTGTCGAAGCCCCATCGGCAAGGAGCAACCTCTAATGCGGCAAATCGCGATCATCGGCTCGGGCCCCGCGGGGTACTACACGGCCGAGGCCGCGCAGAAACAGTGGGGCGAGGATGTGCGGGTCGATATCTTCGACATGCTCCCCGTCCCCTATGGGCTGATCCGCACCGGAGTGGCGCCCGATCACCAGTCGATCAAGGGCGTGTCGCGGCGCTACGAAAGCACCGCCCAGCTCGACAATGTCCGCTTCGTCGGCAACGTCATGATCGGCCAGGACGTGACCATTGCCGAACTGATGGAGCTTTATGACGCGGTGGTGCTGGCCACCGGCGCGCCCAACGACAGACCGGCCGGCATCCCTGGCGAAGGCCTGGAAAACGTCTTCGGCAGCGCGGCTTTTGTGGGCTGGTACAATGGCCATCCCCAGTTCGCCAAACTCAACCCCGATCTTTCGGGCCGCCACGCGGTAGTGATCGGCAACGGCAATGTCGCGCTCGATGTCGCGCGAATCCTGACCAAGACCCCGGGCGAGTTCGCCGGCAGCGATATCGTTGGCCATGCGCTCCACGCGCTTGAAAAATCGCATATCGAGCACGTCACCATCCTTGGCCGCCGCGGCCCGCACCAGATCGCGATGACCCCCAAGGAACTCGGCGAACTGGGGCACCTCAACCGGGCCTGCCCGCGGGTCGATCCGGCCGACCTGCCGGACGAGCAGGAAGACCTGTTCCTCGAACCCGGCCAGCGCAAGTCGGTGGTTCACCTGCGCTCATTCGCGGCGATCCCCGAAGCATTCCGCGCCGACAAGCCGGTTGAGATCGAGTTCGATTTCTTCGCCAGCCCCAAGGCGATCCAGGGCGAAGGCCAGGTCACCGGGGTCGAGGTCGAACGCACCACGCTCGATACCGCTGGCCGGGCCAGTGGCACCGGCGAGAGCTATGTCGTCCCGGCCAGCCTGGTGGTGACCTGCATCGGCTACAAATCAAGCCCGATCCCCGGCGTGCCGTTCGAGGAAAGCGCCGGCCGCTTTGCCAACGACGAAGGGCGGATCCTGCCGGGGCTCTACTGCGTCGGCTGGGCCCGGCGCGGCCCATCGGGCACGATCGGCACCAACCGCCCCGACGGGTTCGGTGTGGTCGAGAAGATCGACGAGGACATCGGCGTGGGCCTGGGCAAGCTGGGCCGTCCCGGCTTCGACAAGCTGGCCGAAGCACGCAAACTTGACGTGGTCACCTTCCGCGACTGGAAAAAGATCGAAGCCGAAGAAGAAAAACGCGCCCGCGACGGCGCCCCGCGTGAGAAATTCGTCGATGTGGATGCGATGATCAAGGCGCGGGGGGAGTAGCAAGCCAAAGATACTTCCCATTTTTGGCGAAGGCCACAAATGGGGAGGTGGATCGTCCGAAGGACGAGACGGAGGGGTTCCTGGGCTGGCCTCGTTACCCCTCCGTCAGCGCTACGCGCTGCCACCTCCCCATTTGCACTGCGTGAAAATGGGAAGGATCTGATACGTCTTGCCCCCGCTCCCACTCCATGATTTAATCGCCCGGTTAACGCTGCGGCCACAGAGTCGCCGCATCCGGAGAGAGCCCATGCCCACTTATGATCTGATCATCCGCAATGGCACCATTGTCGATGGCACCGGCGCGCCGCGCTTCACTGGCGATCTCGCGGTGAAAGACGGACTGATCGCGGCCGTCGGTACGGTCCACGGCGATGCCGCCGAGGAAATCGACGCCAAGGGCAAGGTCGTCGCGCCTGGCTGGGTCGATGTTCACACCCATTACGATGGCCAGGCCACCTGGGACCCGGAAATGGCCCCGTCGAGCTGGCACGGCGTGACCACGGTGGTGATGGGCAAAAGCGGGGTCGGCTTCGCCCCGGCCAAGCCGGACAAGCACGAATGGCTGATCGGGCTGATGGAAGGGGTTGAGGACATCCCCGGGACCGCGCTGGCCGAAGGGATGAAGTGGGATTGGGAGACCTTCCCCGAATATCTTGATGCGCTGGAAAAGATGCCGCGCGCGGTCGATGTCGGCACCCATGTGCCGCACGGTGCGGTGCGGGCCTATGTGCTGGGCGACCGCGAGATGCCCGGTGCCGTGCCAACCGACGAAGACATTCAAGCGATGTCGGCGATTGTCGAGGAAGGCGTGCGCGCCGGGGCCCTTGGCTTTTCCACCAGCCGCACCATCCTGCACCGCTCGATCGATGGCGAATTGGTGCCGGGGACCACCGCCACAGCCGAGGAACTGATCGCAATCGGTAAGGCGATGGGCCGGGTCGGCCACGGCGTGTTCGAAATGGCCAGCGACTTGCGCCGCGAATGGAACGAGTTCGAATGGATGGGCAAGCTCAGCCGCGAAACAGGGCTGCCGGTGACTTTTGCCGCGCTGCAATCGATCGCCAAGGAACTTCCGCTCGACGAGCAGATCGCGACAATGCGCGCCGAAAATGACAATGGCGCCAATATCGTCGCCCAGATCGCGCTGCGCGGTAACGGCATCGTGATGGCATGGCAGGGCACGGTCCACCCATTCCGGCTCAAGCCCAGCTATATGGCAATCGCCGAATTGCCGTGGGAACAGCAGAAAGCCAAATTGCTCGATCCTGCCTTCAAGGCGCAGGTGCTTTCAGAGGACAGCGATTATTCCGTGGTAAACCCGGACATTCTTCCGCTGATCATGGTGGTCTGCGGCGGCTGGGCCATGCAGTACGAAATGGGGCCGGACTTCAATTATGAACCCCAGGCCGACGAAAGCATCGCCGCACGCGCCGCAGCAGCGGGCAAATCGGGCGATGAATATGCCTATGATCTGCTGTGCCAGAACGATGGCAAAGGCTTTATCTACTATCCGATCCTCAACTACGCCGATGGCAATCTCGATTTCCTCGAGGCGCTGCAGAATAGCGATGATTGCGTCAATTCGCTGAGCGACGGCGGGGCCCACTGCGGCACGATCTGCGATGCGGCCAGCCCGACCTTCATGCTCCAGCACTGGGTCCGCGACCGCAAGCGCGGCGGCAAGATCAGCCTGGAGAATGCAGTCAAGCGCCAGTGCCGCGATACCGCGCGGCTCTATGGCCTCGACGATCGCGGCGTGCTCGCGCCCGGCTATCTCGCCGATATCAACCTGATCGATATGGATGCGATTCGGCTGGGCAAGCCGTGGCTGGCGTTTGACCTGCCAGCCGGCGGCAAGCGCCTGCTGCAGAAGGCCGAAGGCTATGTCTGCACGATCAAGGGCGGTGTGGTGACGTTCAAGGACGGCACCTGGACCGGCGCCACCCCCGGCGGCCTGATCCGCGGACCGCAGCGCGCGGCGATGCTGGAAGCGGCCGAATAGTTTTCAAACCTTCTACTCCAGGCTCCCCTCCCCAGCGGGGAGGGGTTGGGGGTGGGGGTTCGACGATAGCGTAGACGCCCGGCCTGTCGGCCAGGCTCCCCCACCCCAAACCCCTCCCCGCCGGGGAGCGGCTTTGTTTCGGAGCAACCCAATGACCATCCGCTGCATCCGCGTGGGCTCGCCCGCCAATCTCGACACCTTGCTGCCCGCTACGACCGCAGACCCCGGCCAGCCCGGCCCCGGCCAGATCCGGGTCAAGCTGGCGGCAAGCTCGCTCAACTTTCACGATTTCGCGGTAGTAAGCGGCATGATCCCGGCTGCGGCCGGACGCATTCCCATGTCGGATGGTGCCGGCACCGTTGAAACGGTGGGCGACGGCGTCACCCAGTTCAAGCCGGGCGATCCCGTAGTCTCGATCTTTTTTCCCGAATGGATCGACGGCGCGCCGCCAGCCACCGCTTTCCGGGGCGTACCTGGTGACGGAATCGATGGCTATGCGGTTGAAGCTGTGGTCACGCCCGAACACTGGTTCACGCGCGTTCCTGCAGGCTACAGCCATGCCGAAGCTGCGACGCTGACTTGCGCCGGCCTTACCGCCTGGCGCGCGCTGTTTGCCGACAATGCGATCAAGCCGGGCGACACGGTGCTGATCCAGGGGAGCGGCGGGGTTTCGGTTTTCGCGCTGCAGATGGCCAAGGCCGCCGGTGCCCGGGTGATCGCCACCTCATCCGCCGACGAGAAGCTTGAGCGCTTGAAGGCGCTCGGCGCGGACGAGCTGATCAACTACAAGGAAGTTCCCGCATGGGGCATGAAGGTGCTCGAACTGACCGGCGGCACCGGGGTTGATTGCGTGGTCGAGATCGGCGGTGCGGGCACGCTCGATCAGTCTATGCTGGCCACGCGCGTCGGCGGGCATGTCGCCTTGATCGGGGTGCTGGCGGGCTTTGCCGGGCCGGTCCAGACCGGACTTCTGATGGCCAAGAACCTGCGCGTCCAGGGCCTGACCGTAGGCAGCCGCGCCCAGCAGCTGGCGATGATCGCCGGGATCGAGGCGAGCGGAATCAAGCCGGTGATCAGCGATCACTTCGCGTTGGACAAGCTGGCCGATGCCTTCCGCCACCAGGCCGCCAACAAGCACTTCGGCAAGATCGTGGTGGATATCTAGAGTGGCGTCCAATTGCCCCTCCCCGCCGGGGAGGGGTTGGGGTGGGGGTTCCACGCCCGAGGGGGAACAACTCCCATCCCAACCCTTCCCCAATGGGAAAGGCCTTTAGGGCTTGATCACGATCCCGACGCTTGGGTCCGCCCGGCCCTCGGCCGTCGCCACGAAGGCATCGACCGCGGCTTCAAGCCCGCTGCGCTGGTCCACCACCACCGCGCCGCCTGCTTCATCCACGAACCGAGTCCAGCTCGCCGCAACCGCCTCACCAAAGGCCTTGGGACCCAGTTCCTGGATTGCCGCGACGGCATGATGCGGCGCGAAGAACAGCACCGGCGTCGGGCCCGGCGGCGGTCCGTTGTCCTGGCCAAACCCGGCGCCAACGTGGGTCGCGCCGACGGTGCAGGAGTATTTGAGGCTCTGGCCAAGCGCGCTGTGGACCGCGTGGATCACTCCGGCATTGCCCGCGAAATCGACCAGCACCGATGGCACGCGCGGCAGTTGGGCGAGCTGGTCATAGGCCATGACCAGGTCATAGAAACCGCCCTTGCGCACGAAATCGACATTCCCAGCCGAAGTCAGCCCGATCCGCTTGATCTGCGGCGATTTTTCGCGCGCGACGCTGGCGGTGGCCATCGCGGTCTTGGACGAGGCGCTGGTGCAGATCAGTGCCTCGGCCCCGAACCAGGCTTCGCGGCGCATGAAGCTTTCGATCAGGAACCCGGTCTTGAACAAGGGCCCGAAGATCATCCGTTCGTTCTCGCGCGCCGGATCGTGCTCGGGATCGGCAGCAAGCCTTGAGTACTGGTTGTAAATCGGGCTCATCGGCTGGCGATGCGCCGCGGCATCGGTGAACCCGCCGGGCGAGACACTGTCAGGCAGCACGTCAAGGCCTTCGGCCATCGGCAGGTAGCCATAGACCCGCTCGCCCACCGCGATGGCCGGGTGCCGCGATTCAGCCACCACCGCATGCCCCCACATCGGCACCACGCCCCATTCGCCCTCACCCGGGAAGAAGTTCCAGTACCCGAAGCCATCGCCGACCACCGCATAGGTCACGTTGTTGGCGGTAACCGAGAAGCTCTCGATCGTCAGCCGCACCTCGCCATCGCCAAGCGGCGGCTGGGGCGTGTCGACGATGCGGGTTTCGGTGATGGCGTTGCGCTTCACTTGGACTGTCCGGCTCATCATTCTCTCCCGAAATGCAAATGGGCGCACCATTGCGGCGCGCCCACTCAAGCAAGCCCTGAGGCTAAGGTAAAGCGGTTTACACCCGCATCGGCATCAGCACATAGAGCGCCGGGCTCTTCTCATCCTGGCGGATCAGCGTCGGCGCGCCGGCATCGGCGAGGTGGAGTTCGACCGTGTCGCCTTCGATCTGCCCGAGGATATCCTTGAGGTAGTTGGCGTTGAAGCCGATCTCGAACCCGGCCGACTTGTAGTCCGCCGGAACCTCTTCGGCCGCGGTGCCGTTGTCGGGCGAGGTGACCGAAAGCGTAACCTTGTCCGGCTCGAGCGACATCTTGACCGCGCGGGTCTTTTCGGTGGCGATGGTGGCCACGCGGTCAACCCCTTCCCAGAAGCTCTTGGGATCGAGCCGCAGCAGCTTGTCATTCCCGGTCGGGATAACGCGGCTGTAATCGGGGAACGTGCCGTCGATCAGCTTGCTGGTCAGCACCACGCCATTTTCGCCGCCAAGCGTGAAGCGGACCTTGCTGGCCGACAGGTCGATCAGCACATTGGCATCGAGCGATTCTTCGAGCAGCTTGCGCAGTTCGGCCACACATTTGCGCGGTACGATCACATCGGGCATGCCCTCGGCCCCATCGGGGCGCTTGATCGTGAAGCGGGCCAGCCGGTGGCCGTCGGTGGCGGCGGCGCGCAACTCGTCATCGGTGACGTGCAGGAAAATGCCGTTGAGATAGTAACGGGTTTCCTCGGTGCTGATCGCAAAGCGGGTGCGATCGATCAACTGGGCGAGCAAGGCCGCGGGCAGCTCAAAGCTGGTCGGCAGGTCGCCTTCGACGATCATCGGGAAGTCGTCGCGCGGCAAGGTTGGCAGCGAGAACCGGCTGCGTCCGGCCTTGACCGCCATGCGGTTGTCGGCGGTTTCCAGGCTGACCTGGCTACCATCGGGCAGCTTGCGGGCGATATCGAACAGCAAGTGCGCCGATACGGTGATCGCGCCGGCGCTTTCAACCGAAACTGCGCCCATCGTTTCGACCACTTGGAGGTCAAGATCGGTGGCCATCACACGGACAGTGCCATCGCCGGCCGCCTCGATCAGCACGTTCGAGAGGATCGGGATGGTGTTGCGGCGCTCGACAACGGACTGGACGTGCGACAAGCACTTGAGAAGCGTCGCGCGTTCGATGGTGGCCTTCATGGTCGTATCGTGTCCCCTGCGGACGCGCAAAGCCGGAATCGGCTGCGCGCCGTCATTTCGGACTTCCTTCCTTAGCGCGGCGGCCCCGCGCGGCAAGGCTGGAGCGCCACAAACCGGGCGAATCTGGGGATAAATCCGCAGATTAGCTGATCATCGCCATACCGCCGTTCACGTGCAGCGTCTGTCCGGTGATGTAGCCCGCCTCGTTGCTGGCGAGATAGGCCACGGCCGCGCCCACATCCCCGCCCTCACCCATCCGGCCCATCGGGATCCGGGCGTTGAGCGCTTCCTTCTGGGCATCGGGCAGCACTTCGGTCATCGCGGTGCGGATGAAGCCGGGGGCGACGCAGTTGACGGTGATTCCGCGGCTGGCCACTTCCTGGCCGAGGCTCTTCGACAGGCCGACCAGGCCAGCCTTGGCCGCAGCATAGTTGACCTGGCCTGGGTTGCCGGTGGCGCCAACCACGCTGGTGATGGTGATGATCCGCCCGTGGCGGGCCTTCATCATCGGCTTGCAGGCCGCGCGCATCAGCCGGAAGGCGGCTTCAAGGTTGACCTTGATCACCGCGTCCCATTCCTCGTCCTTCATCCGCATCGCCAGGTTGTCGCGGGTGATCCCGGCGTTGTTGACCAGGATGTCGATCTTGCCCAGCGTATCGACCGTGGCCGGGATCAGGTGCTCGACCTGTTCGGTGTTTGAAAGGTCGCAGGTGATCTCGACATGGTCATGCCCGTAGATGTCGTTGAGCTCCTCGCGGAACGAGCGAAGCTTGCTCGGATTGGTCCCCGAAAGCGCCAACCGCGCGCCCTGCCGGGCCAGCGCATGACTGATCGCCGAGCCAATCCCCCCGGCGGCGCCGGTTACGAGGGCGGTCATCCCGGAAAGGTCGAAAAGGCGGTGTTCCATAAGTCTAGTCCTCAAATTCAGATTTCACGCGGAGGCGCGGAGGCGCGGAGAAAGAAGGAGAATGTTCATTCACGATGCGCCTGATCCCCTCCTTCATGGTCGCGTGGCCAAAGTTCAGCAGGAGCCCAACCTCGAGTTTCATCAACCGCAAATATGTCAGCACCTGCTTGCCGTAAACAGGCGAGTGTTGTGCGGTCGACTTCAGCTCAACCACAACAGCCTGTTCAACAAGTAGATCCACGCGGAAAGCATCGGTGAACTGCATTCCCTCGAATTCGAAGCTGACCGGCACCTGCCGGTCGACCTGCAAGCCAGCTTTGGTCAGACTTGCAGCCAAGACACGTTCATAGACTGATTCAAGCAGGCCTGGCCCGAGGTCTCGGTGCAGCCTAACAGCCGCATCGACAATCTCAGCGCTGACCCTCTCAATCTCCATTCCTTCTCCGTGTCTCCGCGTCTCCGCGCGAAACCTCTAAAGGTCTTTGGCCAGCGCCTCGATTTCGCTCATCGAAACCACGCTCGCCACGCTGACATCGCGGACGCAGCGGCCGATCATCGGGCCGAGTACCTTGCCGCCCAGCTCGACGAAGCTGTCCACCCCCGCCGCTTGCATCGCCACCACGCTTTCGCGCCAGCGGACGCGGCCGGTGACTTGTTCGACCAGCAGGCGCTGGACTTCGCCCGGATCGCTGACCGGAGCGGCGGTGACGTTGGCGTAGAGCGCGACCCGCAGGGCACCCGGCGGGGTTTTCGCCAAGGCTGCGGCCATCGCATCGGCGGCGGGCTGCATCAGCGGGCAATGGAACGGGGCCGAGACCGGCAGCAAGACGCCGCGCTTGATCTCGAAATCCTTGACCATCGCAATCGCGCGCTCGATCGCGGCCTTGTGGCCAGACAGCACGACCTGGCCGGGGTCGTTATCGTTGGCAACTGTGCAGACTTCACCCTCGGCCGCCGCATCGGCCAGCGCCTGGGCCTTGGCCACATCGGCACCCAGCAGCGCGCACATCGCGCCCACACCCACCGGCACCGCGGCCTGCATGGCCTGCCCGCGCAGCTTGAGCAGCCGCGCGGTATCGGCCAGCGAGAAGGCCCCGGCAGCGCAGAGCGCGGTGTATTCGCCAAGGCTGTGCCCGGCGACGAAGTGGCACTTGTCGGCCAGGCTGATCCCGCCTTCCTTTTCCAGCACGCGCAGCACCGCGATGGCATTGGCCATGATCGCCGGCTGGGCATTCTCGGTCAGCGTCAGCGCATCGTCAGGCCCTTCGGCCATGATCGCAGAGAGCTTTTGCCCCAGCGCGTCATCGACTTCCTGAAACACCTCGCGCGCGGCCGGACTGGCCGCGGCGAGTTCGACCCCCAGGCCGACCTTCTGGCTGCCCTGCCCCGGGAAAACAAATGCTCTCATGTGATGCCTCCAATTCGGTGGGCGCGGTTATTTGTCCGCGGCCTCGCCTGCAACCCCAAAGGGCACAATCCTGTTGTCAATGTCATGCCCGATGTCGGCGCGGCCCAGATAGGGGATCGAATGCCGCGCGCACCAGTGGCGGGCGATAGCTTCGGCCTCGTGCCCAAACGGCGCATCGTTTTCAGGAACATTGCCAACCCGGCCCAGCCTGAGCCCAGCGATCCCGCCCAGATGCGCGGTGACGTGGAAGAACAGCCGGTCGACCGAATAGAGGTATTCCGAAACCTCTTCGACCATGACCACGTGGCCTGCCAGCCCCGGCATCAGCCGCGTGCCGCACAGCATCGCGAGGGTATAGAGGTTGAAGGCGACGGTCGGATGGTGATCGAGCGATGGTTCAAGCCCGCCGCGCTCACCCGCCAGCCAAGCCAATGTCCGCCGCACCGCGGCTTCCCCGCCTGCGCGGCGGATATCGACCGGGATCGGGGCATGGACCTGGCGGCCCAGCTTGTTCGCATAGAGCCCGCCGAGGATCACCCCGCCATCCGAATAGCCCAGGAAGGTCTTGCGGTCCGCCTCGCGCTCCATCGCCTCGATGGCATCCTCGGCCACCCGCACCGCACCATAACCGCCGCGCGCGAACCATACCGCGTCGAAGCTGGAATCGTTGGCGCATTCCACCAGCGCAGCGCAGCGCTCTGTGTCAGAGCCAGCAAAATGGCCTTCGACGCGGAAGCACTGCGGATGGAAATGCAGCTCGATTCCGGGGAATTCGGTGGCCAGCGCGGTAACACGCGCGGCATCCTCTTCAGTGATCGAGCGCGAGGGGGCACAGATGGCGATCCGGGGCATGGTTCTTCCTAACCCGGTTGCGCTGGCAAGCAAGGGCGCATACCGGAGCACCATGAACGACCTCACTACGCACCCCTGGTTCTTCTGCGGCATCGGCGGATCGGGCATGCTGCCGCTGGCGCTGATCCTGAAAGGCGCCGGAGCCGAAGTGGTCGGATCGGATCGCAGCCGCGATCAGGGCCGCACGCCCGAGAAGTTCGCCTGGCTGGAAAGCCTGGGCTTCGCGCTGTTTCCGCAAGACGGCAGCGGGGTGACGTCCTCCGCGCAGACCCTGGTCGCCTCGGCCGCAGTCGAGGACACCGTCCCCGAAATGGTTCGTGCGAAAGAACTGGACTGCCCGCGGATGAGCCGGGCCGAACTGCTCGCCCGGCTGTTCAACGCCAGCCCGGACCGCATCGCGATCGGCGGGACCAGCGGCAAAAGCACGGTAACCGGAATGGCCGGCTGGATCATGGACCGCGCGCGCCGCGACCCTACGATCATGAACGGCGCGGTGATGAAGAACTTCGCTTCGCCCGACGCGCCCTTCGCCAGCGCGCGGGTCGGGAACGGCGGCGTTTTCGTCTCAGAGGTCGACGAAAGCGATGGCTCGATCTCGCTCTACAACCCCTCGGTCGCGGTGCTGCTCAACGTCAGCCTCGACCACAAGAGCATGGAAGAACTGCGTACCTTGTTTGGCCAATTTCTGGCCCGCGCCGAAGTGGCCGCAGTCAACTTCGACGATGCCGAAGCCGCCGAACTTGCCTCCAACGCGCAGTGCCTGGTCAGCTTCGGGATCGACAGCGCGGAAGCGATGCTGGGCGTCCAGCCTGGCTCGATTGCGGAAGGTCCGACCAGCCTGTCCGCCACCATCGAAGATCGCCGCGATGGCAGCGCGATCCCGCTGGAGCTCAAAGTCCCCGGCCGCCACAACCTCGCCAATGCGCTCGCCGCCATCGCCGCCTGCAACGCTGCCGGGGTGCCGGTGGCCGAGGCGGTGCATGCGCTGGGCAGCTTTGCTGGCCTCGCCCGCCGCTTTGACATTGTCGGCACCAGCGCGTCGGGCGTGACTGTGATCGACGATTTCGGCCACAACCCTGACAAGGTCGCCGCTACCCTGCGCACCCTCAAAGCCCACCCCGGCCGGGTGATCGCCTTCTTCCAGCCGCACGGCTATGGCCCGCTGCGCCAGATGGGTCACGAACTGGCCGAAACATTCGCCCGCGAGCTGGGCGAAGACGACATCACGATCCTGTGCGATCCGGTCTATTTCGGCGGCACGGTCGATCGCAGCCTGGGCAGCGAACGGATCGTTGCGCTGATCGGCGACCAGGGCGGCAAAGCCGAACATATCCCCGCTCGCGAAGACTGCGCCGCGCGGATCGCAGAGTTCGCCAGAGCCGGCGACCGCGTGGTGATCATGGGCGCGCGTGACGATACGCTGACGCTGTTCGCCAGAGACTTGCTGGCGAGTCTCTAGGCCTCGGCCCCAACCTCCTTCTTCAGCACCTTGTGCAGCACTAGCGCGATGATCCAGCCCAGCACCACACCCAGCAGCGCCGAGAGCACCGCATAGGTCAGCCAGCCCAGCACGCCGCCCAGTGCGCCAGTGGACCGTTCAACCGCGAGCCGGATGGTCTGGGCGATCTCGGGCAGGCCGTGGAGGCCCAATTCGTGCAAGCCGTGCAGCACAATCCCGCCGCCAACCCACAGCATCGCCGCCGTGCCAACAACCGAAAGCGCATCAAGCAATTTGGGCATCGCCAACAGCAGGCCGCGGCCCAGCTTGTGCGCGACGGCGCTCGATCGCTTCTCAACCAGGTGCAACCCAATATCGTCCATCTTCACGATCAGCGCGACTGTGCCATAGACCGCGACGGTGATCACCACCGCGACCAGCGCCAGGATCATCCCCTGGCTGAGCAGCGGCTCCCCCGAAACCTCGGCCAGCGCGATCGCCATGATCTCGGCTGAAAGGATCAGGTCGGTCCGCACCGCGCCGGAAATCCGCTCACGCTCAAATTCGGCCATGTCCGATATCGGATCGGCCAGCGTTTCGCCGTGATGCTCGCCGCCAAGCTTTTCGATTAGCTTTTCCGCGCCTTCATAGCACAGGAACAGCCCGCCCAGCATCAGCAGCGGGGTGATCGCTTGAGGAAGTAACTGGCTGAGCAGCAGCGCGCCAGGCAACAGGATCACCAGTTTGTTGAAGAACGATCCCTTGGTGATCTGCCAGATGATCGGCAACTCGCGGTCTGGGGTAAACTGGGTGACATAGCTGGGCGTCACCGCGGCATCGTCGATCACTACGCCCGCGGCCTTCGACCCGGCCTTGGCCGCGGCCATGCCGACATCGTCGATCGAGGCGGCGGCGGCTTTGGCGATGACCGAGATATCGTCGAGAAGGGCTACGAGGCCGCTGGGCATGGCTGGTGGGATCCCTTTGTGGCGTGATACCCACGCATGTGCGGCAGAGTTGGGTATGGTTCAAGCTTGCATTTGCCGCGAATCCCGCTAAGGGCCGCCACTTCCCGTGCAAGCGGGAAAGCCAAGAAAGCCGGAGGGGCCCCGCAATCGTGCGGATCAGCCAGCGATCGGTTAGAATGATGGAAGGAAGCTGCCGTGGCTCTTTATGAGCACGTGTTCCTGGCACGCCAGGACCTCAGCCAAGCGCAAGTCGATGCGCTGGCTGCCACTGCCACAGAGATTGTCGAAGCCAATCAGGGCAAGGTCACCAAGACCGAGACCTGGGGTCTCAAGAACCTCGCCTACAAGATCAAGCGCAACCGCAAGGCGCACTTTGTCATGCTCAACATCGAAGCCCCCGCCGGCACCGTTGCCGAGCTGGAGCGCCAGACCGCGATCAACGAAGACGTGATCCGCTGGATGACCGTGCGCGTTGACGAGCATGAAGCCGGTCCGTCGGTGCAGATGCGCAAGCAGGACCGCGAGCGCACCAAGCGCCGCGAACGCGAGGAGTACTAAGAGATGGCCCGCGCATTTTTCCGCCGCCGCAAGAGCTGCCCGTTCTCGGGCAAGGACGCGCCGCAGATCGACTACAAGGACACGCGCCTGCTGCAGGGCTACATGTCCGAACGCGGCAAGATCGTGCCTTCGCGCATCACTGCCGTTTCCGCCAAGAAGCAGCGCGAACTGGGTCAGGCGATCAAGCGCGCCCGGCACCTGGGCCTGCTGCCCTACCTCGTGAAGTAAAGGGAGAGACGACATGGAAATCATCCTCCTCGAACGGATCGAGAAGCTGGGCACGATCGGCGATGTGGTGACCGTCAAGGACGGCTTCGCCCGCAACTATCTGCTGCCGGGCAAAAAGGCGCTGCGCGCCAACGAAGCCAACCGCAAGCTGTTCGAAGCCAACAAGGCCAAGATCGTGGCCGACAACGACGCACGCCGCGGCGAAGCCGAACTGCATGCAGTCAACGTCGAAGGCAAGTCGGTCGTGCTGATCCGCGCTTCGTCGAACGCCGGCCAGCTCTATGGCTCGGTTTCGGTGCGCGACATCGTCGATGCGCTCAACGCTGATGGCGCGGGCATCGTCAAGTCGATGGTCGTGCTCGAACGCCCGATCAAGACGATCGGCGTTACCGCGGTCAAGGTTACGCTGCACCCCGAAGTGGTCGTGACGGTCAAGGTCAACGTTGCGCGTTCGCCTGACGAAGCCGAACAGCAGGCTGCCGGTGTCGACGTGATCAAGGCGATGTTCGAAGACGAAGCGGCTGCCGATGCAGCCAGCGAATTCGAAGGCGGGGGCGGCGAACTGCCCGAAGACGAAGCAGCTCCGGCTGCTGAAGCTCCGGCCAGCGAAGACGCTGCGGAAGACGAAGAAGCCTAAGGCTTTTTTCGTCATTGCCAAACGGATCGGGGGTGCTTCGGCGCCCCCTTTTCGTTGGTGATCTTAAATAGCGGCCCATCGCCTTCCACAACGGCGACATTTCCCAGATGGTTTGCCGAAATACCGGATAGGGCAAATCTGGTTGTCGCAGGATACGACGCCGCAAAACTTGCACGTCCTGGGCGCGAGTGAACACTTTCCGCCTCTGCGTTCGACCGGACAAAATATCTTCCTCATCAGCTAGCTCCATTTGTTTGAGGGCAAACGGGTCACAGGCTTGAAGGTCGCGTAAGTGAAAAAATAAACTCGTTGATATTTCAATCGGTTCTTATACCTTTAGATGATTGCAAATTCGGAACATCGATCAATGGCGAGCTACAACTCTATCCCACTAGAAATCCGCAATGCGATAGAAGGCCTGCCCGAAGATTTGCTCGGACGCTCGGGATCGATTTTTTACTCCGGAATCGAAGCGTTTTCCCGAAAGTCGCCTCTTTATATCCTAGGGCTTAACCCAGGTGGAGCGCCAACCAAGGCTGCAACCGCGACAATCTCGTCCTATTTGAAGCGATTCAAAATGCTCGAGGCTCCTTGGTCCGAGTACTCGGACGAAAGCTGGGAAGATGCCGAGCCAGGCACTTGGGGCTTGCAGCCCCGAATCCTCCACCTTCTGGCTCATTTAGATTTCGATGCCCGGTTTGTTCCTTCAAGCAACGTGGTCTTCGTGAAGAGCCGCAATGAGAATGAACTGGCTCTTGAGAAGGCAGAGCTCCTCAAGGCATGTTGGCCAGTGCACCAAGCGGTAATCGAGTCACTTGGAATCACCACAACCTTATGTTTTGGATCAACTGCGGGCTCTTGGGTGCGCGGCCAGTTGAACGCGAACGAATTGACGGACTCATTCACCGAACAGAATAGGCGCGGCTGGACCAGCCGGACCCACCAGGACGCTAGTGGACGTCAGGTCATTTCAGTGACTCATCCAAGTCGCGCCGATTGGCGAAATCCGCTAGCTGATCCAACCGATCTCGTCGGACGCGCGTTGGAGCGCTGCGGCCGCAATTGAAATGTCACGCATCTTCGGCTACAAGCCCGAGATGAAGATGACAGAAAAACACATTGCGGAATTGGTCCGCATTTACGAAACCGCCGTTGAAACCCTGAAAGCCGATATCACCGCTTTCGCCCGTGACGGCGCCCTTCCGCCCCCCGATCGCCGTGAATCGCGCGCCTGGAACTATCCGGAGCTGCGGATCAACTATGGCGGCGTCGAAACGCAGGCCGACCTGCGCCGCGCCTTTGGCCGGTTGCAGAATCCCGGTACGTTCTCCACCACGATCACCCGCCCGGCCTTCTTCGCTGACTATCTGACCGAACAGCTTGAGCTGATCTGCGGGGACTATGAAGTTGAAATCAGCGTCGGCCGTTCGGCACAGGAAATCCCGTTCCCCTATGTGATCGATGCTTCCGCGGAATTGGGCAACACCAGCCCGCAGGAACTGGCCCGGCATTTCCCCAGCACCGAACTGGCGCTGATCGGTGACGAGCTGGCCGACGGGTTCGAGCTTGACGATCCGCAGCAGGACGTGCCGCTGGCGCTGTTCGATGGGTTGCGCACCGATTTCAGTCTGGCCCGCCTGGCACACTATTCCGGCACCCGGGTGGAAGATTTCCAGCGCTTTATCTTGTTTACCAACTATCACCGCTATGTCGATGAATTCGTTGACTGGGCAGGGAACCAGCTGGGCCAGAACGGTTATGCCGAACTGACCGGCGCTGGTGGGCTGGCGCTCAGCAAACCCACCAAGAACGCACGCGAAAAGCTATCCGACACCGCCTGGCGGCGTCACCAGATGCCGGCCTATCACCTGACCCGGCCGGACAAGAGCGGGATCACACTGGTCAACATCGGGGTTGGCCCGTCCAACGCCAAGACGATCTGCGATCACCTGGCAGTGCTGCGCCCCGAAGCCTGGCTGATGATCGGCCACTGCGGGGGCCTGCGCGAAACCCAGCGGATCGGCGACTATGTGCTGGCCCACGCCTACTTGCGCGACGATCACGTGCTCGACAATGTCCTGCCGCCCGAGATCCCGATCCCGGCGATTGCCGAAGTGCAGATTGCGCTGGCTCAGGCAGCCGAAATGGTCAGCGGCGATATCGGCGCGAACCTGAAAAAGCGGATGCGTACCGGCACGGTCGCGACCACCGACGATCGCAACTGGGAACTGCAATATACTCAATCAGCCCGCCGCCTCTCACTGAGCCGCGCGATCGGGATCGACATGGAAAGCGCCACCATCGCCGCGCAGGGATACCGGTTCCGCGTGCCCTATGGCACCCTGCTGTGCGTTTCGGACAAGCCGCTCCACGGCGAGATCAAGCTGCCCGGGCAGGCCAACCGCTTCTACGAAGAAGCGATTGCCGCGCACCTGCAGATCGGCATCACCGCTTGCAACCTGCTGCGCGCCGAAGGGGCACGACTGCACAGCCGCAAACTGCGCGCATTCAACGAACCGCCGTTCAGGTAAGCAGGAAGTCCCGGATCGCGATCCCAAGATCGGGCTTGGTGACGCAGCTCATGTGCGTGCCGGGGACAATCACTTGTACCCCATCAGGCAATGCGGCCGTGAGCGCGGCGGGATCGCCGTTGTCGCGGTCAGAATCGCCGTTGACGATCAGCGTGGGCATCGACAGCGCGGCCAGCGCCTCTGGCGGGGTATCGGTAAATGTCTGCAGCAGCATCCGCGCGGCCAGGCGGTCGACTTTCATGGTTTTCATGAACGAGACCGCCGGAAAGGCCGGATCGCCGTGCTTCACCGCATCAAACCGGTCGATCGCATCGATGAAGAAAGCCCCGCGCCCGGTCCAGCCGGCCAGTCCTTCCAGCCCCATGCCTCCCAGCACCAGCTTACGCGGCCGCAGCCCGGCGATCACCCCGCGCACAGAAGTCCGCGCGCCCAGCGAAAAGCCGCACAGGTCGTAGTCGGTCAGCCCCAGGTGCGCGACCAGCGCGGTCAGGTCCTTGGCCAGCACATCGCCCGGATAGGCGGCAGGATCGTGCGGCGCCTCGCTCTCACCATGGGCGCGCAGATCGGGCATCAGGCATTCGAACCCGGCCTCGGCCAGCAGCTGGGCGTGGCCCCATCTGATCCAGTTCATCTCGGCAGTGGAGAACAGCCCGTGGAGCATGACCACGGGACGGCCGTGACCCATGCGGTGCAAGGCCAGGCGGGTGCCATCGAACGATGTGAAATTCTCGGTCGTCATGGCTGGGCCCTAGCCCAGATCGATCCGCCAGCGCCAGACCGTGCCTTCATCGGGATCCTCCGCTTCGCCCGCGCGGACAAAGCCGTTGCGGCGCAGCACTGCGGTGGAGGGGTTCTCTTCGGGCAGGGTGTGGGCGATTACTGCCGTCAGCCCATGGTTCCGCGCGATCGCCACCAGCCCGGCAGCAACGGCGCTGGCGACGCCCTTGCTCTCGTGCTGCGGAAAAGTGAGATAGCCGATCTCGATTGTGCCAGAACCGTCTGGCGTACCAACAAACCCGCCGAAGCCAATCGGAACGGCCCCTTCCCAGGCAATATAGCCGCACCACGGCGCGATCTGCGCTTCACCGGCCAGCGCCGCCATCTCCGGCGCGAACTGCCCGGTAACCGCCGGATCCAGCAGCTCGGGCTCGCCCGCGCAGGGCCGCAGGTCCAGCTTCACTCCGGCACCTCAAGCCCGGCGGCCTGCCAGTGCTTGACCACGCTGCCGGTGCTGGCGGTGTAGTGGCGCGGCAGGTCGCGGGTGTCGAGCCAGGCCTCGTGCATCGACTCGCACCCGGCATGGGCAGCGGGCTTGAACGCAGCGGGATCGTCGAAGCTGCCCACGGTCAGGTCCATGTCGCCGGTTCCATCGGCCCAGGCAAAGCCCAACGGGGTGCCGCATTTCGAGCAGAACGGTCGCCGGGCGACGGGCGAGCTGGCATACCAGTCCGGCTCGCTCAGCCAGGTGACATTGGCCGGTTCGACCTGCACAAAGGCCGCCGCGATCCCGCCGGTGGCCTTCTGGCACATCCGGCAATGGCACCAATAGGCCTCGTCGCTCTCGACCTCGGCGGAATAGCGAATGCGGCCGCACTGGCAGCCGCCGGTTTTGGTGTGGGTCATGGCAGTCTCTCCACAGCAACCGCATCCTTGTGTGACCATCAAAGAAATTTGACCATGGCTTCGAAAGGCGTGCCGCCGACATGATCGATCAGCCTCTGATCGGCCGTTGTCAGGATCAAATTTTCTCGCTCGCAATAAGCCAGGTAAACACAATCATAGACGGAGTCGTTGATTTGAAATGCAATTTCGGCCGCTCGGGCAACCAGCTCGCGCGTCGGCGCGGTCTCGGACAAAATGCGCCGAAGCTCCTCCTGCGCCTTCTTTACGGCGGCTGGACCGGCTTCGAGTTTGCGGAGCCGGACCCACATCGCGTTGGCAACTTCGGCGAAGATCAGGTCAGGAGCAACCAAGGTGACTGGCGCATCGAGCAAAGCAAGTGCCTTGTCCTCATCGACCTCAGGTACGAACCATTTGAACGCAACGCTAGCGTCAATCACCGAAGGCATCGGGATCGCGTCCTAGATTGGTGTCACGATACCTGCGGATGATTTCGGCACCGGTTGGCCCGGGAATAGATTCGGGAAGCAAGGCACGGACAGCATTGGCAGCTTGCCGCCGGTTTGCGCTGAGCTTGGGCCGCGCACGGCGCAAAGCATCGCGATACTCGGCCTCCAGCGAACGACCGTTTGCCTTGGCGGCCTCGCGGTAATCGGCAGCCAGTTCGTCTTCGATGTTCCTGATCAGAGCTTGCGCCATGTCCAATTGATAGCATGGTGCTATCGTTTAATCAACCCTTCTTCAAATGCCGCCGCCCCAGCAGTTCCGCGATCTGCACCGCGTTGAGCGCCGCGCCTTTGCGCAGGTTGTCGGAGACGCACCACAGCGACAGGCCGTTCTCAACCGTCGGGTCCTCGCGCACCCGGCTGACGTAAGTTGCGCCATCGCCAACGCATTCAACCGGCGTGATATAGCCGCCGTCCTCGCGCTTATCGATCAGCATCACGCCGGGGGCGTCGCGCAGCAGGCGCTGGGCGTCGGACGCCGAGATCTCGTTCTCGAACTCGATGTTGATCGCTTCGCTGTGGCCAACGAACACCGGCACCCGCACGCAGGTTGCGGTGACCTTGATCTTCGAACCCATGATCTTCTTGGTTTCGACCACCATCTTCCATTCTTCCTTGGTCGAGCCGTCGTCGAGGAAGCTGTCGATATGCGGGATCACGTTGAAGGCGATTTGCTTGGTGAACTTGGTCGGCACCGCCGGATCGCCGACGAAGATGTTGCGGCTCTGCTCGAACAGCTCGTCCATCCCCTGTTTGCCCGCGCCCGAAACCGACTGATAGGTGGCGACCACGACCCGCTTGATCGTTGCCGCATCGTGCAAGGGCTTGAGCGCGACCACCATCTGCGCGGTCGAGCAGTTCGGGTTCGCGATGATGTTCTTCACTTTGTAGCCATCGACCGCCTCGGGGTTCACTTCGGGCACGACCAGCGGCACATCCGGGTCCATCCGGAACAGCGACGAATTGTCGATCACCACGCAGCCCTGGCTGGCGGCCTTGGGGGCAAAAGTCTTGGACACGTCCGATCCGGCCGCGAACAGCGCGATATCCCAGCCGGTGAAATCGAAATGCTCGATATTGCGGACCTTGAGCATCTTGCCGGTTTCACCGAACTCGATCTCGTTCCCGGTCGAACGCGGCGAGGCGACCGCGGCCAGCTCTTCGATCGGGAACTCACGCTCGGCCAGCACGTTGAGCATCTCGCGCCCGACATTGCCGGTCGCGCCGACGACGACTACCCGATAACCCATTGCATGCTCCTTCTGGCTGGCCTGAGCGGCTAGCCCTGCGGCGCGCTGTTGTCCACCGGCAGCGCATCGAACGCGACGCTGACGCGCGGCGAGGCGCTCGCAAACGGGGTGGTGGCGTGCCACAGGTAGGATGGGAACAGCACCAGCAGGCCCTCTTGCGGCTGAACCACCCGGCGCGGGGCCAGATCGAGCCCCAGCGCGGCATCGGGAATGCCGAAGGCAAGCTGCCCCTGCCCCTCGCCCGCCTGCACTTCACCCGGCAAGCTGGCGTAGTAGGCGCTGCTCAACCACCCGGCCGGGTGGATATGGCTGATATGGAAGCCCTGGCTGGCGAGGCGTACCGACCACGAGGTTGGGAAGCAGACCCGCCCGGTGATCCGCGAAAGGAACGGATGGGTGGGATCGTGCGGCAACTGGGCCGTCCGGGTTTCGATCGCATCGCGCACCGCAAGTGCCAGGCCATAAATCACCGGATCGTTGGCTTCGAACAGGTTGCCGCCGGTCTGGGTGCCGCCGCGCAACGACTGGTCGGCCGGGTGCGCCGCAGTGTTGTGGCGCGCCTCCAGCACGGCGGGCAGGTCCTCGTCGAGGCCCAGATCGATCGGCATGACCAGGTTGTCATAGTCGCACAGCCAGTGCTCGCGCTCGTCGCCCAGCAGCCGCCAGGCTACGCTGAGTAGCGACCAGGGCGATTGGTCGCTCGGGTTGAGCCGTGCCGCCTCTTCGGCTGCGGCGGCAGCAGCGGCTGGATCGCCCAGCCGCAACAGCACATGCGCGCGGATCGTATGGCCCGGCGTGAAGCTCGGTTCGTGAACCAGCGCGGCGTCCATTCGCGCCAAAGCCTCATGATCGCGGCCCAGCGAAGACAGCGCGTTGGCGGCAAAGGCGGTGATCATCGTGTCGGATCCGAACTGGGCCTCGGCCGCCTCGGCCCAGGTCAGCAGCTGCTCGTGCGCGCCGTGCCCTTTGGCCAGCGCCATTGCTTCCAGCCACAGCACGCCGTGTTCGGGTGCGCGGGCCAGCGCATCGCGCAGGCTGCGCAGCGCCTGATCGCCCAGCCCCAGCTGCGGCAGCAGGCTGGCCAGCGCGGCGTGTGCTTCGACCAGCTCGGGCTTGATCCGCACCGCTTCGCGGTATGCCGCCACGGCCGCGTCGAACTGCCCGGTATCGGCCAGCAGGTGCCCGTACATCGTCGCGGTCTCAGGGTAGTTCAGCCCCTCGTTCCAGGCGCGCTCGATCTGAGCCAGTGCCTCGGGAATCTGACCGCACTTGCGCAGTTCGACCGCCAGGTTGTGCCGGTTGATCCGGTTGCCGGGGTCAGTCGCGAGCTTGCGCCGCAGTTCCTCGACCAGCTGCGGCGATCCGCTTGGCCCCAATCCCTGAATCACCGCACTGTCCTTCGCATCGAACGCTGAGGCACTGCCCCTAGCGCGTCACAGCCGCCAGCGAAAGCGTCCGGTCAGCTTGTGATCGAACAGCGCGTCTTCCTCGCGGGCACCGGCACCGATGTTGTGGATCACCAGCGGATTGCCGTTCGCCGCGAACTTGTCAGAAACGATCCCGGTGTGCGGCAAGCGGCCGTCGATCAGCAGCGTGAACAGATCGCCCGGCTGCCAATCACTCGCCCGCTGCGGGATCGCCAGGCGCCCGGAATTGCGGGTCCAGAAGGCCTCAAGGTTGGGAACCCGGCGATGATCGATATTGCGATCGGCCCGTTTCAACCCCCAGCGGCGGGGATAGGCGGCGAAGTGCCCGGCCATATCCTGATGCACTTCGCGCTGGAGATCGACCGCGAAGGCATCGCGGTAGGCACGGATCACCACATCGGTGCAGACCCCCTTGGATCGCGGCACATCGCCGCCGGGATAGCCCAGCCGGGTGTAGGCCGGGTCATAGACCAGCGTCACGCCCAGCTGCCGCCGCGCTGCTGCGATCAGTCGCTGCGCACGCGGGCTGGCAGTGCGGCCTTGCGCCTCGGCCCGGCTACCACAGCCCGCCAGCACCAGCGCCGTAGCGCCGATCATGGCACCGCGGCGCGAGAGCGCGGTCACTTGCCCTGCTCCTCCGGCATCGCCCGGCCCAGAAACGCAAAGATCGTCTCCCACAGGTGCACCCCCACCTTGGGCCCGCCGACCCGGTGCGTGTAGCCCGGATAAAGCATCATCTCGAACGGCACCGCCTGCCCTTGCAATCGCGCGGCGAGCATCGAGGTGTTTTCGAACACCACGTTGTCATCGGCCATGCCGTGGATCACCAGCAGCGGATCCTTGATCCTGGCCGCTTCGGCCAGCGCGTTCGAGCGGGCATAGACCTGCGGCTCCCTGGTGGGATCGCCGAGGTAACGCTCGGTGTAATGGGTGTCGTAAAGTTCCCACTTGGTCACCGGCGCCCCGGAAATCCCGGCGGCGTAGAGCCCCTGGTCGGCGGCGAGCATCTTGAGTGTCATGTAACCGCCATAAGACCAGCCGTAAGTCGCGATCCGGCCGCCATCGACATAGGGCAGTCCCTTGAGGAACAGCGCCCCGGCCTTCTGGTCCTCCACCTCGACACCGCCCATCGCCCGGTAGATGCTCGATTCGAACGCCACCCCGCGGTTGTCGCTGCCCCGGTTGTCGAGCTTGAAGAAGATATAGCCGCGCGCCACGATCGCTTGTTCCAGTCCCCCGCCCCAGCCGCGGGTGACCTGCTGCGAGCTTGGCCCGCCGTAGTGCTCGAAGAACACCGGATAGCGTTTTCCCGGCTCCATCGGCGGAGTGATCATCTTCCAGTGCAGATCGGTTACCCCGTCCGCCGCCTTGATCGTCCCGTAAGCGGGCGCACGGTGGCCGGGCAGGAACGGCGCGTAAGGGTGCTTTGCATCCAGCTTGTTCTCTTCGACCCAGGCCAGCCGCTTGCCTTTGCCATCGGCCACATAGACCTGCGGCGGCTGGCTGGGCGAAGAGCGCGTGACCAACAGCGTCTGCCCAGCCTTGTCCATGCTGGCGGAATGCTGGAACTGCTTGTCGCTCAGCAGCTCGATCCGCCCTGGCTGGGCCAGGTCCAGCGCATAGACCTGCTGGGCCAGAACATCGTCGCGGGTGGCGGTGAAATAGAGCCGTCCGGCCTTTTCATCCACCCCGGCCAGCCCGGTCACCACCCAGGGGCCTTTGGTGAGCTGCTGCCACTGGCCTTGCCTGAAGCGATAGAGGTGCCCAAAGCCATCGCGTTCGGACCACCAGATCAGGCTGCCGTCCTTGAGGAACTTGTAGCTGTCCGACAGGTTGATCCAGCTTTTGGGCGCGGCCTGATCGCTGAACAGCACCTTGGCCTTGCCGGTCACGGGATCGACGCTGAGCATATCGAGCCGGGTCTGCGCACGGTTCTCGCGCTGGACGTACAGCACCTTGCCGCCCGGCGCCCAATCGACCCGGGCCAGGTAGATGTCCTTGTCGGGCCCCAGATCGACCTCAACCCGGGCCGAACCATCGGGCTTCATCACGAACAGCTGCACAGCCGCATTGGGCGTTCCTGCCGCCGGATAACGCTGCTCGAAAGTCTTGGTCCCTTCCGCGCCGATCGCCGCGCGGGTGACCACGCCGACCGGGGCATCGTCGAAGCGCTCTACCGCGATGTGGCCATCGTCGGGCGCCCACCAATAGCCGGTGATCCGCGCCATTTCCTCTTGCGCGACGAATTCAGCCTCGCCCCAGTGAACCGTGTCGGCCTTTTCCTCAGGGCTGACCGGCGCGGCCTCGCCCCCGGTCTTGCCCGCCCACAACCGCTGCCCGCGCACGAACGAGACATAGCCGCCCTTGGGGCTGAGCTTGGGATTGAGCAAGTCGCCGCCCCCGCCGCCCAGCTTCTGGCTGGCACCATCGAGCGTGACCCGGAACAGCTCGCCATCGAGCGGGACCAGCACCGACTGGCTGTCGGCGTTCCACTCGTAAGAGACCACCCCTTTGAGATCGCCGATCCGCTGGCGTTCACGCTGCATCTTTTCGGCTTCGGACAGCTCCTTGCCGCTCGACAACGCTTTGGAATCGACCAGCATCCGCCACTGGCCGCTCTTGCGGTCGAACCCCCACAGGTCATAGCGTTCACGGTCCTCAGGCCGGTTCTTGAGCACGGTCAGCCAGCGCCCGTCCGGCGAAAGCTTGACCCCGCGCGGCACCGCGCCGCCCAGGCCTGGACTGGCGAAGACGCGTTCGATCGAGAGGGGCTCGGCCGCGGCGGGCGCGCTCACGGGCGTATCTCCGGCATGGGCCGGCGCGGCGGCAAGGACTGTGGCGGCAAGCAGGACAGCGGCAAGACGCATGGCAATTGCGGTTTCCTCATAAGCGAAAAGGCGCCCCGACCGAAGCCGGGACGCCCTCCTAATAGGTTCGTTGGTCAAAACGCTAGAACGTTTTGGCTCAGCCTCACTCGCCCGGACGCGGATCGCGGCGTTCGGCGATGCGCGCGCGCTTGCCGGTGCGGCCGCGCAGGTAATAGAGCTTGGCCCGCCGCACCACGCCCTTGCGGACCACGGTGATGCTGTCGATGTTGGGCGAGTAGAGCGGGAACACGCGTTCGACGCCTTCGCCGAAGCTCATCTTGCGGACGGTGAAGTTGCTGGCGATGCCCTTGTTCGCACGCGCGATGCAGACGCCTTCATAGGCCTGCACCCGGCTGCGTTCGCCTTCGATCACCTTCACGCCAACGCGCACGGTGTCACCGGGACGAAAGGTGGGGATTTCCTTGCCGGCCCCAGAAGTCGCTTTCGCAATTTCCTCGGCCTCGATCTGCTGGATCAGGTTCACTGGTCCTCAGTCCTTCTTTTCACGCCGCGCGCCAGAGGCAGGCAGGACCCGAGCGTCCTCATGACGCTCCCAAAGATCCGGCCTGCGTAACCGTGTATCGACCTCGGACTGTGACTTGCGCCAAGCCGCGATCTTCGCATGATCCCCCGATCGCAGCACTTCGGGGATCGTGCGCCCTTCCCATTCCTGGGGTCGGGTATAGTGGGGATATTCCAACAGGCCGTTCTCAAACGACTCCTCGGTCCCACTCGAAGCCGCGCCCATTACGCCGGGAAGCAGCCGAATGCAAGCGTCGAGAAGCATGATCGCCGCAGGCTCTCCGCCCGACAGGACGATATCGCCGACCGAGACCTCTTCCACCTCGCGCCCGGCGAAAATCCGCTCGTCAAAGCCCTCGAACCGGCCGCACAGCACGATCACCCCCGGCCCCAAGGCCAGTTCACGCACGCGGGCCTGGCTGAGCGGCTGGCCGCGCGGGGTCATGGCGAGCACGGGGCGTTCCTCCCCGGCACGGGGAGGGGTACCATCCACAGGATGGTGGAGGGGTACAAGCGAGTGATCCCGCCCTCGAAGGTCAGGATCACTCGCCTGTACCCCTCCACCCCCGACTTCGTCGGCGGTTCCCCTCCCCGTTCCGGGGAGGATAAGCCCCTTGGCATGGTCGATCGCCGCCGCCAGGACATCGACCCGCAGCACCATCCCCGCCCCGCCGCCGGCCGGGGTGTCGTCAACCGTGCGGTGCTTGTCGATCGCAAAATCCCGGATCTGCACCGCATCAAGCGACCATTTCCCCTCGTCACGCGCACGGCCCGCCAGGCTGACGCCCAGCGGCCCGGGGAACATCTCGGGATAGAGGGTGAGGATGGTGGCGTGGAAGGTCATTTGCGGAATTTCGAGATCACCCACCGCCAGAACCGGGCCTCACACAGCATGATGCGCGCCATGATGGGCGGGACGCCTGCCTTTTGAAGATCCTGGCCCTCAGTACTGGCCTTGAACACAAGCTTCAACACCCCGATCGCCAATCGTATCTCGATGACACCCAATCCGACGAGAATGACCGGTCGCAACCAGTTCAGTCGCGGGATCAGCGCTTGCAGCTCATGTGGGACGATCCAGCCCGCAAACCAAAGCGCGCAGCATGCGACCGCAATCATGCCGATAATGTTGGCCTTCACGCTCTGCTGCCTGCGGAAGCACAGCCAGTAGAGCAATGGAAGGCTGACAAAGGCATCGAAGATCAGTGCTGCTTCCGCGGGCGCCACCTGTTCTCCGTCCGGGGAGAGCAAGGGAATGCGAAAACAGAGCCACGCAGCCAGCAGCAATCCGGCTGTGACCGGGTAGAACCAATTATTTGCAAGTACCTGCCTCAAAGTCATCTCCCGCACTCAGCCATTAAGCCGTCCAATTCTCAACCAAAAGCCCCGGCACATCATCAAAGTCGGCCGCGTTGTTGGTCACCACCACTGCCCCGATGCTCAGCGCGTGGGCGGCCAAAAGTCGATCGAAGCGCGCGCGTTTGAAGGGGAGTTTGGCGTATTCCCGCGCGGCGGCCTCATCAAACGGTACCAAAGGGATGGCCTGGATGAAGGCCTCCAGCACATCCGGCGGAGGCGGCTTGCCGACATTTGTGCCATAAGCGACCTCGGCGTAGCTGATCACCGATATCGCAATGGCGCCTGCGTCGGTTTCGGCAATCCGCGCCTTGAGTGCGTCATTGCCGAGGTCCATCGCATAGACGGCCGAATTGGCATCGATCAGATACCGGATCACGCCCGTTCGGCCGCCTTGCGTGCGGCTTCACGGGCCGCAATCGTGCTGGGGCGCTCCTCAAAGTCTTCACGCGGTGCGAGTTTGATTCCCGGTGCCTTGCCCGCGAATCCGCTGATGTCAATCTTGCGCCGGGGCAGTTCGACCGGATCGAGCGAAAGGCCCCCGCCTGGCTTTTGAGTGAGTTCCAGTTCCATCCCCGCCTCCAGACCAAGCCCCTTGGGCATCCGCACCGCGAGCGAATTGCCAGATTTGAACACCTTGACCCGGCGCGGAGTGGCAAGCCCCTTGCCCGCGCCAGCCGCGCCGGTAAGATCGAATTGCTGCGGCACTTCGCGCAGCCGATCGGGATCGGGCTTGTTCATGGCATTCTCCGTATATACAGACCGTATATACAATCTGGCGGGGACCGTCAATTGCGCAGACTGACGATTGCATCCGTTTTGGCCGCACTCACCCTCGCCGCTCCCCTCAGCGCTGAGCAGGTCGGCGGCTGCAAGTTTGATCGCGCTACCCTCACTTTCGCGGGCACCCCGGTCGAACAGGCCACCTGCCTGCTGCGCAAGGTCAGGCTGCTGGGCGAAAAGGACAGCCAGCCGCTGCCGCCGGTGATCCGGCAGCTCCTTGAAGGCGGAGGCGCGCCTTCGCCAGCACAGAACGAGGCCGCCATGGCGGCCTTTCCGCAGCCCTACCAAGCCTATGCCCGGCAATATGCCGATTGGCCCGCCTCAAAGACCGAGGCCGGGCTGCCGCTGCTCTATTTCGTGATTCACGATACCAGCCACCCGTTCTACGGTGCGGACAGATTCCCCAAACGCCTCGACACCGATCACCGGATCAACGCCTTCACGCCCTA
>JANPMA010000035.1:0-2333 GCA_031422595.1 Novosphingobium sp.
GCCACCCGGATCGATCGCAACCTGTGGTTGGAGAGTATCTATATGCAGCCCGAATATGCGGGGCGCCCCTGGACGCTGTGGACCGCCAATCCCTCGCTGCAAAGCGAAGCCAGCGTCAATGCGCTGCGCTGGCTGGTGGTAAGCCGATGAGCTGGACCAAAGACAGCCTGATCGCCGCCGCGCGCGAAGCTGCTGCCAAGGCCTATGCCCCCTACTCAAACTTCCACGTCGGCGCGGCGCTGGGTTTTGCCGATGGCTCGGTGGTAACCGGGGCCAATGTCGAGAACGCCAGCTACGGCCTGACGCTCTGCGCCGAGACCGTCGCGGTCGGCAAGGCGCTCAGCGAAGACTGGCGCGGGCGGCTCGATGCCGTGGCGGTGATTGGCGGCAAGGCCGGCGCGGTCGGCCTTGGCGATCCGGTGACGCCGTGCGGGCGCTGCCGCCAGGTGCTCAACGAAGTGGCGGCGCTGGGGGAAAGCGATCCCACGGTGTGGTGCGTGGGAGAGAGTGAAGTGCTGGAACTGGCGCTGTCCGACCTGCTGCCGCGCAGCTTTGGCCCTTCAAGCCTCGCCTAGCCACTCCAGCAGCGCCCCCATGCAATCCCGCCCCAGGATCGCACTGCGTTCGGGCGACCAGCCTTGCGCCTCGCAGGGCAGGTCGTTGTTGTCCTTGAACGGCATTTCCAAGGTCATCGCCACCGCGCCAAAGCGTTCGGCGAGCTGGTTGGTGCTCATCGTCAGGTTGGCCTTGCCTGCGCCTGCGGCAGGATAGCCGAGCCGGGTCTGAAAATCGGGGGTCCGCCGCTTGAGGATCGCGCAATAGCGATCATACCCTTCCTGCTGTCCCTCACGCATCGAGGGAATGCCGTGGAAGCCGGCCAGAAACACCGCCGGGATCGCCTCATCCCCATGAACGTCCATCGCGAAGTAAACGCCGGTGGCGTCCATCGCACCCAGGATCGCTAGCACTTCGGGGCTCTTCTCGGCGCTGGGGCTGGCCCATTCGCGGTTGAGGTTGATCCCCGCGGCATTGGTCCGCAGGTGTCCGCGGCGCGAGCCATCGGGGTTGGCATTGGGGACCACGTGGAAGGTGCACAGTGCGCGCAGCTTGCGCCCGACCGGGTCGGCCGGATCGGTCAGGCAATCGAGTGCGCCTTCGATCCACCATTCGGCCATGGTTTCGCCTGGATGCTGGCGGGCATAGAGCCAGACCTGCTTGGGCCCCTCGCCCAGATCAAGGCAGTCGATCGGCTGGCCATCAAGGCTATGGCCCAGCACGCGGTGCGAGACCCCCAGTTCCAGCGCGGCCGCGCTCACCAGATCGTGGTGCCGTTCCATCGAATAAGGCGCGAAATAGGCGAACCAGGCCACATTGGCGTCGGGAGTGTAGCGGATCGTCAGCGTACCCCCCAGTTCGCCCTTGTCATAGGATGAGGGCGCGCGGCCCCAGAACTCGCGGTCTTCGCTCACCGCCGCATTGTAGCCGCTCCAGCCGCCAGGATAGGCCGAGGCCTCCAGCCCGGTGATCTTCAGCTCCATCTCTCGGCCCTCACAGCCCGAGACGCGGAAGTGGAACCATTGGAAGAAATCGCTGAGGTGGTCCTTGCGGATCGCCAGCCGGGCCGTGGTGCCGTCGATGGAAAGCACTTCGATATTGCCGCTGTCGAATGCAGCGTCGATGGTGATTTGGGTCATTTGACTTCGATAGTCTCACCCGACTGGCCGGGGAAGCCCTTGAACAAGGCTTCGGTCACTTTGGGTGCGCCCAGCGTGGTATTGGCGAGCGGCGACTTGCTCGACACGGTGAAGCTGGCGCGCCCTTCCCACAGCGCTTTGCCGCTGGCGCGGTCCTTGATCGTTACGGCAAGATCGGTCACCACTTGCACGCTGGGTTTGGGCGACAGGTTGATCCCGATCCCCAGCCCCACCCCCGAGCCATAGCTCCCGGTCGATCCGCCCAGGCCAACGCTGACCGGGCTGCGGCCTTCGGGCTGGAGGGTCTGGCGTGAGAGCGCCATGGTCGCCACTTGCGCGCCCGCGCCGGGCTTGGCTTCGGCATAGCCCAGCAGCACCAGCTGGCGCACCACCGCCGCGCGGTAGCTTTGCCATTCCAGGTTGTTGCCATCCGCGCCGGGCCCCGGTTCGACCGAGATCGTGCCCTTGCCCAGCATCGAGACATCGGCGGCGTGGAAACGGGTCACCTCGACCGGGCCGACCGGGGTTACGCAGCCTGCCAGCGCCAGCAGGGCGGACAGCACAAGGACAGGAACGAAGCGCTTCATCGCGGGCAACCTCTCAACAACGGCCTCTGCCGGGATTGTGAATCCGATAGTC
>JANPMA010000036.1:0-34289 GCA_031422595.1 Novosphingobium sp.
CCTCCACATCATAGCCCGCGGCAAGATCGGCCGCTCGCCTGAGGCTGGACTGGTCGAGCGTTACGTCAAGCGCATGACCTGGCCTTTCAAGTTAACCGAGCTGCCCGACGTGGGTGGAACCATGCCCGAAGCGCCGCCGCAGAGCCGCACAGTCTTGCTCGACGAGCGCGGCAAGCAGCTTTCGTCCGAGGAATTCGCCGCTGTCCTGGGCAAATGGCGCGATGAAGGCGTGCGCGAGGCGCGGTTTCTGATCGGCGCGGCTGACGGGCATGGCGATGCGGCGCGCGAATCGGCCGACTTGCTGATTGCCTTCGGGGCGATGACCTGGCCGCACCTGCTGGCGCGGGCCATGCTGGCCGAACAATTGTACCGCGCCACCAGCATTCTGGCTGGCCATCCCTATCATCGTTCGGGATAAGGGGCCTCGATGAAGCTGCGCCTGGCCTTGCTGATCGCCCCGCTCGCCGTGCTTGGCATGGTCGGGCCGGGCGCGGCACAGCAGAATTCGGCGCCGGTCGAGACCTCCGAGGATGCCGAAGTGGCACTGGCGCGGGCGAAACAGCAGGGCAGCGAAGCGCGCGGCCGCGCCGAAGTGCTCGAAGCCGAAGCCGCCAAGGCCACCGCCGAGGCTGACCGGACCGCGCAAGCGGCCGCTGCGCTGGCCGCGCGGGTCCAGGAATCCGAGGCCCGGATCGCCGCCAACGAAGCCCAGATCCGCCTGATCGAGCGCGAGCAGGCCGTGCTGCGGGTCGAACTTGCCGAAAAGCAGCGACCGCTGGTCGAGCTGACCGCCGCACTCCAGCGATTGTCGCGCCGCCCGCCGCTGCTTTCGCTGCTGCGTCCCGGCTCGCTCAAGGAAACGGTCTATCTGCGCGCGATGCTCGATGCCCTGCTGCCCGAAGTGGCGCGGCGTACCGCCGGGGTCAGGCAGGCGCTCGAACGCAGCAAGAGGCTGCAGGAACGCGCGCGCCTCGCCAACGCCGATCTGCGCGCCGGCCAGGCTGACCTGGCCCGCCGCCGCGGCGAACTGGCCGGGCTCGAAGCGCGCCAGCGCCTTGCCTCGCGCGCCGCCAGCGCTTCGGCCGACCGTGAGAGCGAACGCGCTTTGGCCTTGGCCGAGCAGGCCCGCGATCTCTCCGGGCTGGTGGTCGACCTGGCCAAGGCCGGCACGCTGCGCGAGCAACTGGCCATGCTGCCCGGGCCGGTGCTGCGCCCGGCCCAGCCGCTGAGTGCCCAGCTCCCCGGACCGGATCCCGCCGTCGCAGCGTCGCCTTCCGGGGCTCCGGCGCGCTACCTGCTGCCCGCTGCCGGGCGGCTGGTCGCCGGCTTTGGCGAGGCGCGCCCGGGCCGCCCGCAATCGCGCGGGCTGTCGATCATGCTGGGCGGCGGGGCGCAAGTCATCGCGCCGGCGAATGGCCGGGTCGCCTTTGCCGGGCCTTATCAGGGCTATGGTCTGATCGTGATCGTCGAGCACGGCGGCGGCTGGACCTCGCTGGTCACCGGGCTGGCCGAGCTTGACTGCCGGGTCGGCGACCAGCTCGTCGGCGGCGCGCCGCTGGGGCGGATGGGGCCGGGCCGCCCGGTGCTGGGCTTCGAGCTGCGCCGCGCCGGCCAGCCGGTCAACCCGCTCGAATTCGTCCGCCGATGACGCGCCATCTGGTGTTAATCCGCCCGGCGCGATAAGAGGTCCACCGAATTGCAAGAGGCCGCTGCCCGATGAAGCTTAACCCACTGCTGCGTTCCGCCCTGCTGATCGGCGCGGTTTCGCTGATCCCGGCCACCACGGCTGGTCTGGCTGCGGTCGATGGCCGTTCGTCCGAGCAGTTCTCCCGGCTCGAACTGGTCCATGCCTGGCTTAACGCCTATTATGTCGAGGCGCCCGAAGGCAACAAGCTGGAAGACGGCGCGATCGAGGGCATGCTGAACTCGCTCGATCCGCATTCCTCGTACCTCTCCGGGGCCTCGATCCAGCGGCTCAACAACATGATCGACGGCGAATACCAGGGACTGGGCCTGTCGGTGCTGATGGACGACGGCGCAGTCAAGGTGATCTCGCCGATGAAAGGCAGCCCGGCGGCCGAGGCCGGGGTCAAGGCGGGCGACTATATCACCCACCTCGACGGCAAGCTGATCTATGGCGGCGAGCTTGACGATGCGGTGGCGCAGATGCGCGGGACCGCGGGCAGCAAGATCCGCCTGACGATCTTCCGCGCCGGCCGCACCGAGCCGTTCGACGTCACCGTCACCCGCGGGGTGATCAAGCTCGAGCCGGTGACCTGGGAGCTCAAGGACAATGTCGGGGTGATCACGGTCAACGAGTTCGGCAAGGATGTGGGCGCATCGGTCGGCCAGGCGATCGCCGATCTGCGAGCCAAGTCGGGCGGCAAGCTCGAAGGGCTGGTGCTCGACCTGCGGCAAAACCCGGGCGGCGAATTGGGCGAAGCGGTGGCGCTGTCCGACGTGTTCCTGACCAAGGGCGATATCGTCTCGCAGCGCGGCCGCAACAAGCGCGAGGACCAGTACTTCCGCGCCGAAAGCATGATTCCCGGCGATCTGGCCAAGGGGCTGCCGGTGATCGTGCTGATCGACGAGGGTTCGGCCTCGGCCTCGGAAATCGTCGCCGGGGCGCTGCAGGACCAGCGCCGCGCGCTGGTCATGGGTGAACGCAGCTTCGGCAAAGGTTCGGTCCAGTCGCTGTTCTATTTTGACCGCGCCCGGACCAGCGCGGTCAAGTTCACCACCGCGCGCTACTACACCCCCTCGGGCCGCTCGGTCCAGGAAGGCGGGATCGATCCCGATATCCGCGTGCCCCAGCTCAGCGATCCCGATGCCGCGAAGCGCAACGAGCGGGTGGTGCGTGAAAGCGACCTGCGCCGCCACCTCGTCAACGAAGCCGCGCTCGACGACAAGAAGCTGGAAAGCGACCGCAAGGCCGATCCGCACTTCACCGAAACACCTGAGACGCTGAAGGCCAAGGGGATCAAGGACTTCCAGCTCTACTATGCGCTTCAGACGGTGCGCCGCACCGCGCGGGCGAAGCGTCCATGAGCCTGTTGCCAGACGGGTCCGCGGCCGCGCGTGCCGCGCTGCTGCTGGCTTTCGCTGTGCCGGCCGCCTTGCTCGGCGGGGCCTACATCGGCGAGTACCTTTTCGGCCTGTGGCCGTGCGAGATGTGCTGGTGGCAGCGTTACGCCCATTTCGCCGCGCTGGCCTGTGCCGGCCTGGCGCTGGTTCGCCCCCCGGCTGACCTGCTGGTGCGGCTGGCGGCGCTCGCGATCCTGACCGGCGGGCTGATCGGAGCCTACCATGCCGGGGTCGAGTATGGCTGGTGGACGGGCTTCACCACCTGCACCAGCGAAGTCGCGTTCAGCGGCGATCCGCTGAGCGATATCCTCAATGCCCCGATGGTCCGCTGCGACCAGGTCCAGTGGGAGCTGCTGGGCATTTCGCTGGCGGGCTTCAATTTCCTGATCTCGGTCCCCGCCGCGCTGCTGGTCTTCGTGCTGCTGGGCCGCGGCAAGCGAGCCGCAGCATGAGTGCCAAGGCCACCGCACGGATGATACGGGTCGATCAGGCCGGCGAATACGGCGCGACCCGGATCTATGCCGGGCAGCTGGCGGTGATGGGCGCACGCGCAGCCTTTTCGGGCGAGATCCGCCACATGGCCGAGCAGGAAGCCGAACACCTCGCCAAGTTCGATGCGCTGGTTGCCCAGCGCGGGGTGCGGCCGACCGCGCTCCAGCCGTTCTGGCATGTGGCCGGCTTTGCCTTGGGCGCGGCAACCGCGCTGATCGGGCCCAAGGCGGCAATGGCCTGCACCGCCGCGGTCGAGGAAGAGATCGACCGGCACTATACCCAGCAACTGGGTGAACTGGGCGACAGCGATCCCGAACTGTCCGGCATGATCGAGCAGTTCCGCAAGGATGAACGCGCCCACCGCGATACCGCGCTGGCCGCAGGAGCCGAGCAGGCCCCGGCCTATCCCTTGCTGGCCGGCGCGATCCGGCTGGGCTGCCGGGTCGCGATTCGCCTCGCCGAACGGATTTGATAGGGAACAAGGCGCGGCGCCGCTTCATCTGTTATTCAGCGCCGCGATCCCTATATCGGGACAGACAGATTCAGGAGTTTGATCATGCGCTCGATCCACGCTGCCATTGCCGTGCTGGCCTTTGGCCTTGCCTTTGGCACACCCGCGCTGGCCCAAGAAGCCGCCGAGCCCAAGGTCAACATGGTGATCGTCTTCGGCAAGGACAAATGCCCCGAGTCTGATGCCGACACGATCACCGTCTGCGCCCGCAAGGACGAGGGTGAGCGGTTCCGCATCCCGCTGGCGCTGCGCGAAAATCCCAGCCCGCTGAACGAGGCCTGGAACCAGAAAGTCCGCGCCTATGAAACCGTGACCCGTTCCGGCGCGCAGAGCTGCTCGCCGGTCGGCGCGGGTGGCTGGACCGGCTGTTCGAGCAAGCTGATCAACGAGGCCTACGCCGAAAAGCAGAGCGACCCCAGCATTCGCGCCGCCCAGCTGATCGCCGACGAACGCGCCAAGCGGCTCGCGACCATCGATTCAGACGCGGCCGAGACCCAGGCCGATGTTGAACAGCAGGAGGAGCAGATCCTGGCCCGCCGCAAGCTGGAACAGCAGGCCTCGGGTCAGGTTCCAGAGCCGGAAACGCCGCCCGCGCCGCCGAAGTAGGCCGCTCAGCCCAAAGCGATATCGGGCGCGTCTTCCTGCTTCATCCCGACCAGGTGATAGCCGGCATCGACATGGTGGACCTCGCCGGTCACCCCCGATGACAGGTCTGACAGGAGATAAAGCGCCGAGCCGCCGACATCTTCGATCGTGACATTGCGGCGCAGCGGCGAATTGAGCTCGTTCCACTTGAGGATATAGCGGAAATCGCCGATCCCGCTGGCCGCGAGGGTGCGGATCGGCCCGGCTGAGATCGCGTTGACCCGCACGTTCTGGGGACCCAGATCGTTGGCGAGGTACATCACGCTGGTTTCAAGCGCTGCCTTGGCCACGCCCATCACGTTGTAGTGCGGCACGACCTTCTCCGCACCATAATAGGACAGCGTCAGGATCGAGCCGCCCCCCGTCCCGTCTTCATTGAGCGGCATCATGTCCTTGGCCCGCTTGGTCACCGCTACAAACGAATAGGCCGAAATATTCATGGTCATCAGGAAGTTATCGAGGCTGGTATCATAATACCGCCCGCGCAATTCGTTCTTGTCGGAGAAGCCGATTGCATGGACCACGAAGTCGATCGTCGGCCAACGCGCCGCGAGCGTGGCAAAGGCGCTGTCGAGGGCCGCCATGTCGGACACGTCGCAATCGATCAGGAAATCGGCGCCCAGGCTCTCGGCCAGCGGGCGCACCCGCTTTTCCATCACCTCGCCCTGATACGAAAAGGCGAGCTGAGCGCCCGCCTCGTGCAGTTTCCTGGCGATCCCCCAGGCCAGCGACTTGTCGTTTGCCAGCCCCATGATCAGTCCGCGTTTGCCCTGCATCAATCCGGTCATGCGTTGTTTCCTGTTGTTTCCTTCTCGCCAGACCCGCGCGCCTGGTGGCGGCGGCCCAGCAAGTCTTGCTCTTCGGGCGTCTCGGCCAGCGCGGCATTGAGTTCGGCGCCTACCACCATTCCTAAGCCGACCAGCCAGAAAAAGAAAAGCGCGATCATCACGCCGGCCAGGCTGCCGTAAGTGAGGTCGTATGTGAAAAAGCGCCTGAGCACTTGCGGCAGCGCCATCGAAACCGCCATCCACCAGGCCGTGACCAGCAAGGCGCCGGGCCATTTGGGATAGCGCCGGGGGCGGTAGGCGGAGGGGGTCAGCGTGAGGAACAGCAGGTAGAGCGAAAGGTAGATCACCGCCGCTGGCACGAGTTGCGTGGTGAACAAGGTATCGGCCCAGTCGGTCGCGCGCGGAAAACGGGCTGTGATCACTTCGCGCGCAGTGCCGATCCCGACCTGTACCAGCAGCGCTGAAAACAGTGCTGCCACCGCGCCGATAATCACGCCCGTAGAGATTAGCCGGTAGCGCCAGAAGGCGTAGGTTTCGCGCGTGCCATAGGCCCGGCGCAGCACGTCGCGGATCGTTTCGATCAGACTGCCGACGGTCCACAGCCCGACCAGCCCACCGATCCACAGCAGCCAGCCGCTGCGCGCCACGATCACGTCCTGCGCCACCGGTTCCAGTGCGCGGGCAACATCGGGGGGGAGGGCTATGAGGAGGGTGTGGACCGATGCGCTGCGCTGGGCTTGCTCGCCCACCAGGCTAAAGGCCGCGCCGACCGTGATGAAGAATGGAAACAGCGCCAGGATCGACATGTAGGCAAGGTTGCCAGCATGGATGAAGCCATCGTGCCAGGCCCCTGTCCAGACCCGGCCGATAACCTTGAAGGCCTTGCTTTGCCAGAAGTGTCCCTGCGGCCCGACCTGCTCTCCGATCCGGTCCTGCACCGCGCGTTTGCGGCGCGCTTCGGGCGACAGGTCTGGCAGGGTCAGCGGCGGGCGCGCTTCGTCGTCGAGGGGCGGAGCATCCACGCGTCAGACACCAAGTCGCGCCCGAAGGCTGCGCGAATCGCGCCAGCCTTCGAGCCGCTGAACGAGGTCTTCGTCGTCTTCGGGCACCTGGATCTCGATCGTCACCAGCTGATCGCCGTGGCTGCCGTCCTTTCGCGAAAAGCCCTTGCCCTTGAGCCGCAGGGTCTTGCCCGAGCTGGTGCCGGGAGCGACCGTCAGCATCACCGCACCCTCGGCAGTGGGGACCTTGACCTTGGCCCCGTTCACCGCCTCATCAAGGCTGATCGGCAGGTCGAGCCGCAGGTTGTCGCCATCGCGGCGAAAGAAGGGGTGCGGCTGCAAATGGATCGTGACGGTCGCATCGCCTTGGCCGCCGGGACCCGGCTCGCCCTTGCCGGCCAGCCGCATCTGGGTTCCGTCCTCGACCCCCGCGGGCAGCTTGAGGTCAATCGTCTTGCCATCGGCCAGGGTGATCCGCTGGGTCGCAAGGCTCGCTGCATCGGTCAGTGAGACCCCCAGCTTGTAGGCGACACTGGCGCCTTTGGGTGCGGCGCGGGCTCGCCCGCCGGCCCCGCCAAAACCGCCGCGTCCGCCGAACAGGCCATCGAAGATGTCGCCCAGGTCGATCCCTTCGCCGCCCATCCCTTCGAACCCGTCGGCGCGAAAGCCGCGCTGGCCGCCGCCGCCAAAACCGCCGCCAGGCCCTGCGCCGCCGCCAAAGCCGAAACCCATGGTCGGGTTGCCGTCGATATCGATTTCGCCGCGGTCGAACCGGGCGCGCTTGTCCTTGTCGGACAAGAGGTCATAGGCGCGGGTCACTTCGGAAAAGCGCTCCGCGGCCTTGGGATTGTCGGTATTGCGGTCCGGGTGGAGCTCCTTGGCGAGCTTGCGATAGGCGGACTTGATGTCCTTTTCGCCCGCGCCGCGCGCTACGCCCAGGATCGTATAGGGATCGGCCATGGAGGTTAGCTAGGGGCCAAGGCGGCAAACGGCAAGGTTTGTGAGCCTTTTGCGAAACGGTTGCACTTCCCTCGCGGGTGGGGCGGGGCTATGCGGCAGGCAAGATGCAAGACCAAGAACACGACGCGATTCCATCCGCAAAGCCTTTCGACCTGTTCGGCGAGTGGTTTGCGCTTGCCCGCGAGAAAGAGCCCAACGATCCCGAGGCGGTGGCATTGGCTACAGCTGCCGCGAATGCTGCGCCTTCGGTGCGGATGGTCTTGATGAAGGACTGGGGGCCTGAAGGCTTCGTGTTCTACACCAACGGCCACAGCCGCAAGGGCGGCGAGCTGCATGCCAATCCGCAGGCCGCGATGCTGTTCCACTGGAAGTCACTGCGCCGCCAGGTGCGGATCGAGGGGCGGATCGAGGAAGTTTCGAGTGCAATGGCCGACGCTTATTTCGCCAGCCGCAGCCGCGATTCGCAGATCGGTGCGCATGCCAGCGAGCAGTCGGCGCCGATGGGCTCGCGCGGCGAATTCATCGCCCGGATCGCCAGGACCGGCGCGCGCTATCTGATCGGTTCGGTGCCGCGCCCGCCGCACTGGACCGGGTTCGCGCTGGTGCCCTCGGCCTTCGAATTCTGGCTCGACCGCCCGTTCCGGCTCCACGAACGCCGCCGGTTCGAGCGCGTTGAGGGAGGCGGCTGGACCAGCTCGCTGCTCTACCCATGAGCAGCCAATCCTTGAGCAGACAGGGGCAGCTCAATCGCAGCGCGGCCTATGCCTCGATTGCGGTCGCGGCCTTGCTGCTCGGGCTCAAGGCCTGGGCGGTCTGGACCACCGGTTCGACCGCGATGCTCGGCAGCCTGGCCGATACCACGCTAGACCTGATCGCCAGCCTGGCGACCCTGCTGGGGGTCTGGGTCGCGGCCCAGCCCGATGATGACAACCACCGTTTCGGCCACGGCAAGGCCGAGGCGCTGGCGGCAATGTTCCAGGTGGTGCTGATCTCGATCTCGGCGCTCAGCCTGGCCTTCCGTTCGGTCCAGCAGTGGATCGAGGGGAGCCGGCCGCAGGGCGCCGAAGGCGGAATCGCGGTTTCGGCGATTGCAATTGTGGCCACGCTGGCCTTGCTCGCCTGGCAGCGCCGGGTGATCGCGCGGACCGGCTCGATCGCGATTTCAACCGATCATTTGCATTACAAAAGCGACCTCGCGCTCAACCTGGCGGTGATCGCGGCGCTGGGAATCGACCAATATGCCGGGATCGGCGGGGCCGACGCGCTGTTCGGCTTTGGGATTGCGCTGTGGCTGGGCTGGGGGGCCTGGAACGCCTCGCAGCAAGCGATCGAGCAGCTGATGGACCATGAGTGGCCCGATCCGCGCAAGGAAGCCTTCCTCGAAGTTGTCGCCCGCCATCCCGAGATCAAGGGCCTGCACGACCTGCGCACCCGCACTGCCGGTAACCGCGATTTCGTGCAGTTCCACCTGGCGGTTGATCCCGACATGACCGTGCGCCAGGCCCATGTGGTGATGGATGAGGTCGAGGCGATTCTGGAACGGGAATTTCCCGGTCTTGAGATCCTGATCCATCCCGATCCTGAAGGGCTGGTCAACGAGGTCGGCGCGGCCGCCGTGGACCTGCTGGCCGATCGCGAAGCGGCGCACGAGCGCGCCGAATAGGCCCAAGACGCCGTGTTGCTTGACAGATCTGTCAAGTTGTCAAGCAGTGTCAGGCGGAAAGGTCGATACGTTTCAGTATCTTGACCGCCAGCTTGACACTTGACACCTTTGCGCAGGATCCAGCTGGTTTGACAATTCAAAGAGCGCGGCCTGCGTAGCAGGTTGTCCGCGTGTAGGAAAATGCGCCAGCGCTTGAGGGCGGGTCTGCTTTGGGCGGTCTTTGCGGCAAGGGTGATGGCTCGGTTGTTGGGGGAAGCGGACATAGGATCACCCACAGCCATTCAGCGATTGATTTATCTTGTTTACCTATCGATACGAAGGCCATGAGTGACTTCGATACTGGTGATCGCGGGCGCAAACTCGGTGTTCCACGCACCGTCTGGGCGCTCGGTATTGTCAGTCTGTTCATGGACCTATCGTCCGAAATCATTCACTCGCTGTTGCCGCTGTTTTTGACCGCGACGCTCGGTCTCTCGGTGACTATGGTCGGAGTTATCGACGGTATCGCGGAGTCCACCGCGTCCATCTCAAAGGTGTTTTCCGGTTACATCTCTGATCGCATGGGTCGTCGGAAGCCGCTTATCCTGGCCGGCTACAGCCTTGGCGCGCTCTCCAAGCCCTTCTTCCCGCTCGCCGGAAGCGCGGCAGTCGTATTGGGCGCAAGATTCGCGGATCGCATCGGAAAGGGCATTCGCGGTGCGCCGCGAGACGCACTCGTGGCCGATGTGACGCCCGTCGCTATTCGCGGTCGGGCCTTTGGCCTGCGGCAGTCGCTCGACACTATCGGTGCCTTCGCCGGTCCGCTGTTGGCCATCGGCCTGATGCTGCTCTTTGCCAATGACATCCGGGCCGTGTTTTGGGTTGCAACCATCCCGGCACTTCTGGCGGTGATCTGCATTGTTGTTGGAGTCGAGGACAGAGCCACCGGCACAAAAAGGCAAGCACGCTCTCCTGTTCGGATTGTTGACCTGCGGCGGCTACCGAGCGTTTTCTGGGGCGTTGTAGCGATTGGCGTTATTTTTACCTTGGCGCGCTTTAGTGAAGCGTTCCTTATCCTTCGCGCAAGCGAGGAAGGGCTCCCGGTGACGCTGGCTCCACTAGTTCTGGTGGTGATGAATGTCGTTTACGCACTGGGGGCCTACCCAGCTGGGACATTGTCCGATTCCATGCGCCCAAGAACCCTCCTATTGTGGGGATTGCTTCTTCTGATTGCTGCCGATCTAGTGCTCGCTTTTATCCCAAGTGTCTGCGGGGCGTTTGTCGGTGTCGGTCTTTGGGGCGGGCATATGGCAATAACGCAAGGCTTGATGGCCAAGTTCGTGGCGGATCACGCTCCGGACGATATCCGGGGATCGGCCTTCGGATTGTTCAATCTTGCTACCGGCGTGGCGCTATTGATTGCTAGTGTCGTGGCGGGCTTACTGTGGGATCAACTCGGCTCACAAGCCACATTCATTACCGGGGGCATCTTTGCAGGTTTGGCGTTTGTAGCACTTGCGGCCAAGGCTGATCGCTCTGGAGTTGCAGGCTGAAATCTCGATTAGGTCGGCAGCTTGCACGAATGTCCGCAATGCTGTCGTGACCGGAAAGTCTGCTTTCAGCCGAAACCCAACAAAGCCAGACTTCAGCCACCCCACGCGCAGTCTGTCGCCCGGTCAGGCGCTCGCGCCGTTGCCAATCGATCGCCCCTCGCCCGCCAAGAATGCCCGATAGGCCAGCCCAATCCCCTCGCGCAGCGGCACCTTGGGGCTCCAGCCCAGCGCGGACAGGCGCGAGCTATCCAGCAGTTTGCGCGGGGTTCCGTCGGGCTTGCTGGGATCGGTCACCACCGGCCCGTCATAGCCCAGCACCTCCATCACCAGCCCGGTCAGCTCCAGGATCGAGACATCGCTGCCCGAGCCGACGTTGATGTGCAGCGCATCCGAATATTGCTGCATCAGATGGACACAGGCATCGGCGCAGTCATCGACATAGAGGAACTCGCGACGCGGAGTGCCGGTGCCCCAGACCTGCACTTCGCCGCCGGTCTGCTTGGCCTCATGCACCTTGCGGATCAGCGCGGGCATCACGTGGCTGGCGTTCAGGTCGAAATTGTCGCCCGGGCCGTAAAGGTTGGTCGGCATCGCGCTGATGAAGTCGCAATGGTATTCGCGGCGATAGGCTTCGGCCAGCTTGATCCCGGCGATCTTGGCAAGTGCGTACCATTGGTTGGTCGGCTCGAGCACGCCGGTCAGCAGCGCTTCCTCGCGGATCGGCTGTTCGGCGTGTTTGGGATAAATGCAGCTGGAGCCGAGGAACAAGAGCTTTTCTACTCCGACCGATTCGGCGCCGGTCAGCACCGCAGTTTCGATCAGCAGGTTGTCGCGCAGGAATTCGACCGGGCGGCTGTCATTGGCGAGAATCCCGCCGACCCGCGCGGCGGCGAGGAACACCGCTTGCGGACGCTGGTTGTGCATCCAGCCCAGCACTGCGCGCTGGTCGGTGAGATCGAGTTCGTCGCGGCTGACCGTCAGCACCTCGCAGTCCTCCTGCGCCAGCCGCCGGACCAGCGCCGATCCGACCATCCCGCGATGCCCCGCGACCCAGATCCGCTTGCCTTCGAGCGAATAGCTCACGCCGAGGGTCCCAGCGCCGCCAGATCGGCCTCAACCATCTCGCGCGCCAGTTCGCGCACCGAAATCTTCGGCTCCCAGCCTAGCGCAGCACGCGCCTTGCTGGCATCGCCGATTAGCAAGTCAACCTCGGTCGGGCGGAAGTAACGCGGATCGACCGCGACGCGCAGCGCGCCGGTTTTCGCGCAAACGCCCTGTTCGTCCACCCCCGAACCGCGCCATTCGAGCGCGATCCCGGCATCGGCGAAGGCCCATTCGACGAATTGCCGGACCGTGGTGGCAACCCCGGTCGCCAGCACATAGTCGTCGCCCTGGTCCTGCTGGACCATCGCCCACATCCCCTCGACATATTCGCGGGCATGGCCCCAGTCGCGCTGGGCATCGAGATTGCCAAGGTAGAGCACGTCCTGCTGGCCCAGCGAGATCGCGGCGGCGGCGCGGGTGATCTTGCGGGTCACGAAAGTCTCTCCGCGCAGCGGACTTTCGTGGTTGAACAGGATCCCGTTCGAGGCGTGGATCCCGTAAGCCTCGCGGTAGTTGACCGTGATCCAGTAGGCATAGAGCTTGGCCGCACCGTAGGGGCTGCGCGGATAGAACGGGGTGCTTTCGCGCTGCGGAACTTCCTGGACCAGCCCGTACAGCTCGGAGGTTGAGGCCTGATAGAACCGGGTCTTGCTTTCCAGCTTGAGGATCCGGATCGCCTCGAGCAGCCGCAGCGTGCCCAGCGCGTCCGAATTGGCGGTGTACTCAGGCGTTTCGAAGCTGACCTGGACATGGCTCTGCGCGCCCAGGTTGTAGATCTCGTCGGGCTGGACCTCCTGCACTACCCGGATCAGGTTGGTGGCATCGGTCAGGTCGCCATAGTGCAGCGTGAAGTTCGGCGCGGGGACATGCGGGTCCTGGTAGATATCGTCGATCCGCCCAGTGTTGAACGAAGAGGAACGCCGCTTGATCCCGTGGACGCGATAGCCCTTGGCCAGCAGCAGCCGCGCCAGATAGGCCCCGTCCTGCCCAGTTACGCCGGTTATCAAAGCCGTCTTGCCGCTCACCTGGTGCCCCCTTTGGCGAATTGCTGCGCGACGCGCACGATCCCGGCGCGGATCGGGCCGTGCCTACCATCGTCGGTCTTGCCCAGCCGCACCACGGTAACGGCGCGGGTTCGATCCACCACCACGTACTGGCCGAGGTGGCCGTTCATCGAAAAAGTCGAGGCGGACAGGCCTTCCCACATTCGGGTGCCATCAGGCTGGGGCCAGTTGAGCCAGGTCTGCGCGCCGTAGCCCTTGTTGGCGGGGCTGGGCTCGGCCATCAAATCGATCCACGCCGAAGGCACCAGTTGCGCGCCCTTCACGGCACCGCCCGCGCGCAGGAACTCACCGAACCTGCCCCAATCGCGCAAGGTTCCGTGGATCAGGCTGCCGCCGATCAGCGTCCCCGATGCGTCGAATTCGGGGACCATGCTCTTCATCCCCAGCGGCTCGAACAGCCGGGTCCTCAGGTAGTCGCTGACCACCCGCGCGCGTTCGGCCGGGTCCTGACTCTGGGTCAGAACCCGCGCTGCAAGGTCGGACAGGATTACCGTGGTGGCAGAGGAGAATTCAAACTTCGAACCCGGTTCGGCCTCAAGCGGCTGGGCCTCGGCATAGGCAGCCATATTGTCGCGCCCGTCGAGCGCCAGCATCCGCACCGTATCGGCTTCGTAGGGCGGATCGCTGGTTTCGACGTGCTTGAGGCCCGAGCGCATTTGCAGCAGCTGACGCAAGGTAATCTCGCCGCGCGGATCGCCGGGCCGCTGCCAGGCCGGGATCGGCACGCCTTCGTCAAGCCGCAGCCGCCCGTCGGCGACCAGCATGCCGATCATCACCGCGGTCACGGTCTTGGCCATCGACCAGGATACGAAGCGGGTGTTGTCGTGATAGCCCGGACCATAGCGTTCGGCGACCACCTTGCCGTTCTTGAGCACCAGCACCGCGCGCGTTTCAGACGTGTCGTCGCGGGTGAACAGGTCATCGACCGCCCGGGCCAGCTTCTCGCGATTGGCGCCCGGCTTGTCGATCACCACTTTCAGTGCCGCTTCGCTCAGCGGCGGAGGCGGCGGCGGTGCGGCGTTTTCACTGCCGCAGCCGATCAGGGCTGGCAGCGCAAGCAGCGGCAGGATAAGGGACAGGCGGTGCGCAGGCATCGCGTATTCACTCGCTCAAAGGTTCGACAATGGCAACTGTTAACCCAGCCGCAAATCCCAAATCGCCGTTTCGCCGGCGTGTCTTGCTGCTCGGGCTGGTGCTGCTGGCGGCGTTGATCGCCTGGTTCTGGGGGCCTCTCAACGCCTATGCCCGCACCGGGGCCGCCTTCGGCGCGCGGGTCGCCTGCTCGTGCCGCTTCGTCGGCGGGCGCGAGCTGGGCGATTGCAAGAAGGATTTCGAGCCGGGGATGGAACTGGTCATGCTGTCGGAGGATGCGGCGGCCAAGAGCGTCACTGCGCGCTTCCCGGGGCTCGCCAGCCAGACCGCGACCTATCGTCCCGGCCTGGGCTGCCAGCTTGAGCCGTGGCAGGGCTGACCGCGATGAGCGCACCCGCGATTCACCCCGTGATCCTGTGCGGCGGCAGCGGCACCCGGCTGTGGCCGCGCAGCCGCGCGGTCAAGCCCAAGCCGTTCCTGCCGCTGGTGGGAGATAGCACGCTGTTCGAAGCGACCGTGGCGCGTTGCGCGCGGGAAGCCGGCTTCGTGCCGCCGATCGTGGTCACCGGCGCGGCGCATCTCGAGCATGTCGAGGCGCAGCTGGGCGAGGCGTCCGGCGCGCAAGTGATCGTCGAGCCCTCGGCGCGCAACACCGCCGCCGCGATTGCGCTCGCCGCGCTGCGGCTGGGCGAAGACGATGTCATGCTGGTCTGCCCCAGCGATCATCACATTGCCGATGTGCCGGCGTTTCAGGCCGCCGCGGGCAAGGCCGCCGAACTGGCGCAGCAGGGCTGGCTGGTTGCGTTCGGGATCGCGGCGACTGCGCCCGAAACCGGATTTGGCTACCTCCAGCGCGGCGAGCCGATCGGCGAGCTGGGTTTCAAGGTCGCGCGGTTTGTCGAAAAACCCGACCTTGAGCGGGCGAAACAATTCCTCGCTGATGGCGGCTATGCCTGGAACGGCGGGATCTTTGCGTTTCGGGCCGGCACGTTCCTTGAAGAACTGGGCGCGCATCGCCCGGCGATCCTGGCCCAGGCCCGCGCGGCTGCCGCTGCGGGCCGCGCGGAGGGCTTGCGGTTCCATCCCGGCGCTGCGGAATTTTCGGCGATCGCAAGCGAATCGGTCGACTATGCAGTGATGGAAAACACCGCGCATGCGGCGATGGTCCCCGCCAGCATGGGTTGGTCCGATATCGGCAACTGGGATGCACTGCTCGAGGCCCGCGACCGCGATGCCTGCGGCAACTCTATTGCTGGCCGGGCGGAACTGATCGGCTGCCGGAATGTTCTGGTAGAAAGCGATGGTCCGCGCGTTTCGGTTATCGGGCTGGAGGACGTGGTTGTGGTGATCGATGGCGATGAAGTACTGGTCACCACCCGCGCCGGCGCACAGCTGGTCGGCAAGCTGGAAGGTGCGGTGAAGCAGTGAGCCATGTGCTCGCCACCCGGATGGTCGAGCGGCCATGGGGACGGATCTGTCTGCCACCGCCGTTCGTTGCCCCCGATGGTCAGACAATTGGTGAAGTGTGGTTCGAACCGCCGGCGCAACTCGATGCTCTGCTGGTCAAGTACCTGTTCACCAGCGAAGCGCTGTCGGTTCAGGTCCACCCCGGCGATCTCGATGCCCCGCCGGGCAAGCGCGGCAAGGAAGAGTGCTGGTATGTGATCGCCGCCGAACCGGGCGCAAAGCTGGGGATCGGGTTCAAGCAGCCGCTTTCTGCCGAGGCGATGCGCGCCGCCGCGCTCGATGGTTCGATCGAAGACCTGCTTGAGTGGCACCCGGCGCAAGCCGGGGACTTCTTTTATCTTCCTGCCGGAACGGTCCACGCGATCGGGCCGGGGCTGTCGCTGGTCGAGATCCAGCAGAACAGCGACATCACTTACCGGCTTTACGATTATGGCCGCCCGCGCGAGCTGCACCTCGATGCCGGGATCGCGGTGGCCGCTGGCCGGCCCTATCCGCGGCTGCTCCATTGCCATGTGCCTGAAAGCGGCGCGGTCAGCCTGGTCGATGGCCCGCACTTCCGGCTCGACCGGCTCGATGGCGCGCCCGAGCCGGCCACTGCCGCGCGTTATGCAGGCCCGCTGCTGGTGATCCCGCTCGATGGATCGGCGCGCATAGGAAGCACGGCGGTTGGCGCGGGAGAGTGCGCGTTGGCGGGCGGTATCGGCGAAGTCAGCATTACCGGGCGCTGCCTTATCGCGCAGCCCTGCTAGGCAGCCTCGGTTTCCTCGATCCAACCACCACCGACAACCCGCTCCCCGGCATAGATCACCGCAGCCTGGCCTGGGGCAACGCCGTACTCAGGGCTTTCGAAGCGCAGCGTGCAGGTTTCGCCATCACCCAAGTGCCCATCGATCCTGACCGGCACCGGCTTCGCCAGTGAGCGGACCTTGGCGCTGAGCGGCAGGTCGGGCAGCGGCCCGATCCGGTTGGTCTCGACGATCCGTGCGGCACTGACCGCCAGCAGGCGGCGCGGGCCAACCAGAACCTGGCGATTGGATGCGTCGATCCCGGTGACATAGAGCGGTTCGGGCTGTCCGCCGATCTCGATCCCGCGGCGCTGGCCAACGGTGAAATGGATGATTCCCCTGTGCTGGCCCAGCACCGCGCCGCTTGTCGCATGGACGATTGCGCCGCCTTCCGCACCTTCGGGACGGACCGCGCGGACCACTTTGGCATAGTCGCCATCGGGGACGAAGCAGATGTCCTGGCTGTCGGGCTTGGCTGCGACGCGCAGCCCTTCGGCCTCGGCGATCTGGCGCACTGCGGTCTTGGGCAGGCCGCCCAGCGGGAATCGCAAGTAGTCGAGCTGCGCCTCGGTGGTGGCGTAAAGGAAATAGCTCTGGTCGCGCGCCGGATCGGCGGCGCGGTGGAGTTCGGGGCCGGCCGGGCCGAGCGCGCGGCGGACATAGTGCCCGGTTGCCAGGCAGTCCGCCCCCAGCTCGCGCGCCATCTGGAACAGGTCGGTGAACTTGGGCCCCATGTTGCAGCGGATGCAGGGGATCGGGGTGCGCCCGGCGAGATAATCGTCGGCAAAGCGTTCGACCACCTCTTCGCGGAACTGGCTTTCGTGGTCGACGATGTAGTGCGCGATCCCCAGCCGGTCGGCGACCGATCGGGCATCGCGGATATCGTCGCCAGCGCAGCAAGCACCCTTCCGGCCCGGGGCGGCACCGGTATCGTAGAGTTGCAGGGTCACGCCGATCGTCTCGGCCCCGCTGCGCGCGGCCAGCGCTGCGACCACCGACGAATCCACTCCGCCCGACATCGCCACGACGATTCGCTTGCCGGCGAGCGGGGCGGCCAGCTGGAATAGCTCGGCTGGGTCGGGCAGGGTGATCGCGCTCTGGGTCATTCCGCCGCGCGCCTTACACCGCGCGGGCGCTTTGGGCTATGTTGAATTCGGCAAGCCCAATTTGAATTCGGTAAGTATTGTCACCGCGAGGTAAAGGCCGGCTTTACCCGATCTTGACTATGTCCGGGCTAGAAGCACGGCCATGGAGTTCGCAAACGACCTTATGGCTGTCCTGCGGGGCCGGGTTTCCCCCGCCGCCGATGGCATCGGAAACACCGGTTTCGACTGGGCCGGGCTGCATGCCCGCCTCGCTGCGGCGCATGCCGCACGGGCCGAACTGGCACGCAGCGATTCGCCCAATGCTTCACACCGCGTGCTGCGCGACGGCGCTTTCACCGACTGGGCACTTGCGGGCAATTCGCGAGCAAAAGACGAACTCGCCGTTAACCCTGCTGATTCAACAGATGGCAAAGGCCCTCAGGCCATAACTGAGACCATCGCCGGACAAGACATGGCCGGTGGCCGAGGACAATGATGATCGAGAACCAGAAAATCAGGCCCGCAATGGTAATCGGCCCGCTCGGCGAGCCGCTGACGATTGAGTCGCTGCCCAATCCGAACACGACCCGCTGGGTCGTGCGCCGCAAGGCCGAAGTGGTGGCGGCGGTCAATGGCGGCCTGCTGACCATCGACGAGGTTTGCGAGCGCTACAACCTGACGCTCGAGGAATTTGCTTCCTGGCAGCGCGCGGTCGATCGCTCCGGGATGCAGGGTCTGCGCGTCACTCGGATCCAGCACTACCGCGACCTTTACGAGCGCCAGCTCAAGTACTGACAATCGCCCCCTGACGGGGCAACAAGAAAGGGCCGGCCGGGATAACCCGCGCCGGCCCTTTTTTTGTCCGCTTTCCGGCCGGTCCGGGCCTGTCTGCCCCGATTCGTGACGTTCGCCGACCCGGCAGGGTGGTTCGCAGAGCCAGGCGTTGCGAGGCTGCCTATCTGGGCCTATGGCGGACACCGTGCAGATCGGACGACCGCTTTCCTTTGCAACGGGACTTGCCGGAGGTGATTTAGCGTAGTAATACAGCTAGTGGATCGGATGGGGAGAGCCCGTTCGATGCGGCAGCGGTCCGGCGGCAAAGGCTTGGAAAAACGATGAATTTCGATTCGGGAATTGAGACCGGGAAACTGTCGGGCGCGAACCCGCTGTTCGACGACGAGGATAGCGATCGGGCCGGTCGGCTCAAATTGATCATCGGCGGCCTGTTGCTGCTGCTCGCGGTCGCTTTGATCTGGTTCCTGCTCAACCGCGGCGAGGCAGCTGCCGAAGGCGCCGACCAGAAGAAAGAGCAGGCCCCGGTGGTGACCGTGGTCGCGCCGGGCCGGGTAACTGTTGAAGGTGCGATCAACGTAACCGGCACGCTCGCCGCACGGCGCGAGCTGCCCGTGGGCATCGCGGGCGAGGGCGGGCAGGTCGTCTCGGTGCTGGTCGACGCCGGGCAATGGGTCCGACAGGGCCAGGTCCTGGCAGTGATCGACCGTTCGGTTCAGATCCAGCAACAGTCGAGCCAGGTCGCGCAGATCAGGGTTGCCCGTGCCAATGCCGATCTGGCCGAAGCCAACCTCCAGCGCGCGCTCAAGCTGGTCGACAAGGGCTTTGTCTCGAAGGCCGACATCGACCGCCTGCGCGCCCAACGCGATGCTGCGGTCGCCCAGGTCAGTGTTGCCGGTGCCCAGCTGGGCGTACTCCAGGCACAAAGCCGCCGGCTCAACGTCGTCGCTCCGGCGGCGGGCCTCGTGCTTGAACGCCGGATTGAGCCTGGCCAGGTGGTTTCCGCCGGTTCGGGCATCCTGTTCCGCCTCGCCAAAGGCGGCGAGATGGAACTTCGCGCACAGCTTGGCGAAACCGATCTGGCCGCGCTCGCGGTTGGGATCAACGCGGAAGTCGTCCCGGTCGGAGCCCAGAAAGTCTTTGTTGGCCAGGTCTGGCAGGTCGCCCCGGTGATCGATCCAGCTACCCGGCAGGGCACCGCGCGGATCGCGCTGGCCTATGCCCCCGAACTGCGCCCCGGAGGCTTTGCCTCGGTAAAAATCAAGTCGGGCACCATGGTTGCCCCGGTCCTGCCGGAAAGCGCAGTCCTGTCCGATGTCCAGGGTGCCTATGTCTATATCGTCGGCAAGAACAACAAGGCCGAACGCCGGGCAGTCAAGCAGGGCCAGATCACCCCGCAGGGGATCGTGATCGTCGAGGGCCTCAACGGCACCGAACGCGTGGTGCTGCGCGCGGGCGGGTTCCTCCAGCCGGGCGAGACGATCAAGCCCGTCGCGCCGCGCAACTGATGCAGCACTGGGCGGAAGCGCGGACATGAACCTTCAGAACATATCGGCCTGGTGCATTCGCAACCCGGTTGTGCCGATCGTCCTGTTTATCGCCTTGATTCTGGGCGGGATGGTAACGTTCTCGCGGATGAAGGTGCAGAACGATCCCGATATCGAGTTCCCGCTGGTGGTGGTCTTCATCAGCCAGCCCGGCGCGGCACCGACCGAGATTGAGAACCAGATCACCCAAAAAGTCGAATCGTCGCTGCGATCGCTCCAGAACGTACAGAGCATCAGCTCGACCGCGCGTGAAGGTGCCAGCGTAACCTCGATCGAATTCGAGATCGGCACCGATGTCATCGAAGCCCTGAACGACGTCAAGAACGCGGTCGATCAGGTCCGCGGGAGCTTGCCGGACGGAATTCTTGAGCCTGAAGTGACCAAGATCGAAATTTCCAGTGACGAAATCGGCTTATTCTCGGTCATCGCTGACGACATGACGCTTGAGCAGCTATCCTGGTTTGTCGACGATACGGTGACCAAGAACCTGCTCAGCGTTCCAGGCCTGGCGCAGGTCAACCGTGGCGGCGGCGTGACCCGTGAGATCGCGGTCATTCTCGATCCAGGCAAAATGCAAGCCAACGGCGTTACCGCCGGCCAGATCAACCAGGTCTTGCGCCAGCTCAACCTCAATGCAGCAGGCGGGCGCTCCGAAATCGGCGGTTCGCGGCAGTCGGTTCGCGTGTTGGGAAACACAACGACAGCCTATGAACTTTCGCAAACCGATATACCCCTGAGCGGCGGACGGGTCATCAAGCTGGCTGACATTGCCAAAGTCAACGACAGCTTCAGCGAGGTAACTTCGCTGAGCAAGACCAATGGCAAGGCGGCGGTGACATTTGGCATCCAACGCGGTCGCGGCGAATCCGATGTGTCGGTCTATGACGCTGCGGTGGCGCGGCTCGCAAAGATCGAGGCCGACAACCCGGGCGTCAAATTTACCAAGCTGTTCACCACCGTGCCTTACGTCAAGGAACAGTATTCCAGTTCGATTGCGGCGATGATCGAGGGGTCGATCCTGGCGGTGATCGTGGTGTTCTTCTTCCTGCGCGATTGGCGCGCAACGATGATCTCGGCAATCGCGATTCCCTTGTCGGCTATTCCCAGCTTCTGGTTCATCGACATGCTGGGGATCACGCTCAACCAGATGTCGCTGCTCGCGCTCGGGCTGGTCGCCGGGGTGCTGGTCGACGATGCGATCGTCGAGGTTGAGAATATCGTCAGGCACATGCGGATGGGCAAAAGTGCCTATCAGGCGGCTATCGACGCGGCCGACGAAATTGGCCTGGCAGTGGTGGCCACCACGTTTTCGATCGTCGCGGTGTTCCTGCCGGTCGGGCTGATGCCGGGGATTCCGGGCCAGTTCTTCTACAACTTCGGCTGGACCGTGGTGGTGTCGGTGCTGATCAGCCTGGCGGTCGCGCGGATGATCACGCCGATGATCGCCGCCTACTTCCTCAAGCCGACCGGTCCTGCCGAGCATGGCGGCGGGCCGTGGATGGAACGCTATGAGCGGCTGCTCCATTTCAGCCTTGATAACCGCAAGCAGCGTGAACTGCGCGCGAAGATTGAAACCGTCCGCGGGCTGCCAACCTACCACTTGTTGCCGGCGCTTGCGGGGATATTCGTGGCGCTGTCTCCGTACATCATGGGCGGAGAGCCAGCGGTCGGCGAGGTTGCCAAGGGGCCGAGCGTCGGCTTGATCTTGTCAGCTCTGATCCTTGGCGCGCCGATTGCTTATGGGCTGGTTTTCCTGCTGCAAACCTTGCTTGTTTGGCTAATCAACCTGGCGATTCGTCAGCGCGGAGCCGGCTTCTTCGCCTGGAACCGGTTCTGGGTGCAGCGCCTGGGTGCGCGGCTGCGCGATCACCGGGTCTGGATGCTGGGGATTGCCTTGTTTGCGCTGATCCTCTCGGGCGTCCTGTTCCGAACACTGCCGCAAAAGCTGTTCCCCGAGCAGAATAGCGATTTCAGCCGCATAACCATTGAAATGGTTCCCGGAACGACCCTGAAACAGACCGAAGAGGTTTCGGCGCAGGTCGCCAGGCTGATTGCGGCCCAGCCCGAAGTCGAACGGGTTCAGGAACGGACCCGTGAAGGTAACGGGTCGGTCTTCATCACGCTGAAGGAGGACCGCGAAAAGAGCAGTCAGGAGTTCGAGCGCGCAATAACCCCGCAGTTGCAACAAATCCCCGATGCCCGGGTGAACTTCGAGGCCTTGTTCCAGGCCGGCCCTCCGGGGCTTGGCCGACCGATCTCGATCATGCTGACCGGTGCGGATTCGGTTGCGCTTGAAGCGACAGCGGCAAAGCTGGCCGAACAGATGAAGACGATCCCCGGGGTGGTTGCTCCCCGGGTAGCCGCCGATACCCGGCGGCCCGAGCTGATCATCACGCCGCGACAGGAGCTTGCTGCAAGCCTGGGAGTCACCACCGCCGCGCTCAGCCAGACGATCCGTATCGCCACGATCGGTGATATCGACCAGAACGCCGCCAAGTTCTCGCTCTCGGATCGCCAGATCCCGATCCGGGTACGGTTGTCGGAAGATTCGCGGCGCGATCTGTCGGTCATCATGAACCTGCCAGTGCAGACCGCCAGCGGTGGATCGGTGCCGCTGGCGCGGGTTGCCGATGTCAGTCTCGGTTCCGGCCCGGTCTCGATTCGCCGTTTCAATCAGGAACGCCGCGTCTTCGTCGGTGCCGATCTGGCGCCGGGTTTCCAGGAAGGCCCGATCAAGCAAGCGATTGACAAACTGCCGGTGATGGAGAAGCTGCCGCTGGGCGTGAACAAGAAGCCGTTCGGTACGGACGAGATCTTCGAAGAGCTGATTACCAGCTTCCAGATCGCGCTGGGATCGGCGGTACTGCTGGTGCTTGCTGTGCTGGTGCTGCTCTACCACCGCTTTGTTTCGCCGCTGGTGAACATGGCCTCGCTGTTCCTGGCCCCGTTGGGCGGATTGATCGCGCTGTGGATTGCCGGGCAGGAAGTGACCCTTCCGGTGTTTATCGGGATCCTGATGCTGTTCGGGATCGTGGCCAAGAACTCGATCCTGTTGATCGACTTTGCAATTGAGGAAATGGCCAAGGGCGTGCCCAAGTTTGAGGCAATCATCGATGCCGGACACAAGCGCGCGCAGCCGATCGTGATGACCACAGTGGCGATGTCCGCGGGGATGATCCCGACCGCACTGGCAATCCACGGCGACAGTGCCTGGCGTCAGCCGATGGGCACCGTGGTGATGGGCGGGTTGATCCTTTCGACCCTGCTGACCTTGCTGATCGTGCCGGCCGGCTTCAGCCTCGCCAACGGGCTTGAGGCCCGGCTGGGTCCGCGCTTGCGCCGTACTTTCCTGACCTATCGGCCCGAAGATCACGGTGAGGTGCCGGCTCCGGCGCACGAGCCCGCGCCCAGCCTCGCCAAGCAGATCCCGGCCACCCGGCGGGACGACGGACCTTTGCCCGCCGAGTGAGCGAAAGGGCGCCTCGACTTCGCTGGCGCCGCCCGGTCGCAGCCATACCGCCCGACCGGGCCCGAACCATGCGCCGGATGGCCACCGGTCTGCTGGTGGCGATGGCCGTGCTGTTCCTCATCGCGCGGCATTTCGCCGGCACGCACCCGGTCTGGGGCTGGGTCTTGGCCTTCGCCGAAGCCGGGATGGTCGGCGGCATGGCAGATTGGTTCGCGGTCACCGCGCTGTTCCGCCATCCACTGGGGATCCCGATCCCGCACACCGCGATTATCCCTGAAAACAAGGACCGGATCGCCGAGACCATGGCGCAGTTCCTGCGCGACAATTTCCTGATTCCCCCGGTGGTCGCACGGCGGCTCAGGACCATGAACCTGGCCGGAGCGGCGGGGGACTGGCTGGCCGATCCGGCCAAAGGCGGCTCGACCCGGCTGCGCGACGGGGCGGCGGAACTGCTCGCGCAAGTACTCGAATCGCTCGATCCCGAACGGCTCGGAACGCAAGTGCGCGGCGGGCTGGTCCGGCAGGTCGAAAAGCTCGAAGTCTCGCCGCTGATCGGCCAGATGCTCAGCACCACGATCGCCGACAAGCGGCACATGCCGGTGATCGAATCGCTGGTGCGCTGGGCGGGTCTGACGCTGGAGGACAACGAAGAACTGATCCGCGAGCTGATCCACCGCCGCGCCAATGCCGTGCTGCGCTGGACCGGGCTGGACGAGACGGTCGCCAATTCGGTGCTCGACGGGCTTTACAAGCTGCTCGCCGAAGTGATCGTCGATCCCGAGCACCCCTTGCGGGCCAAGATCGAGGAGGGGCTGGCCAAGGTCGCCCAGGATCTTCAGCACGATGTGGAGCTGCGCGGCAAGATCGAACGGATGAAGGGCGAGCTGATCGGCAACCCGGCGGTCTCGGTCTGGTGGCAGGGGGTGTGGGAACGGCTACGCACCGCGATGCTTGCGCGGCTGCGCCGCCCGGCCGGCGAGGCCAATGGCCAGCTGGCCGAGGCACTGACCGAACTGGGCAAGCATTTGCGCGATGATCCGGCGCTGCAACACCAGATCAACCGTTTCGCGCGCCGCACGCTGGTCGGCATCTCGGTGCGCTATGGTGACCAGATCGTCCGGCTGGTGTCCGAAACGGTCAAGCGCTGGGACGCTGCAACCGTGACCGACCGGATCGAAGGCGCGGTCGGCCGCGACCTGCAGTTCATCCGGATCAACGGCACGCTGGTCGGCGGGCTGGTCGGCCTGGTTATTCATGCGGTGGATACGTTGCTTTAGCGATCTCCGCCTTCCACCCAAACCCGTTCGTCCCGAGCCCTTCGGCTTGCGGCTTAGCAGCCGCGCTCAGGATAAACTTCGGCCTAAAGACCGAAGTCGAGGGACAGCGTGCGAGGCGGTCCCTCGACTTCGCTCGGGACGAACGGTTATGAGACTATGATGAGCAGTCCTGAAGCACCACTTCTCACCACCCGCCGACTTGAGCTGTGGCAGCCGCAAGTGCGCGATCTGGCCGATCTTTACCAGCTGACCTTGGCGGAGGAGACCCGCAAGTTCCTGGGCTCGGTCGTGCCCAGCGAAATGGACGCCTTCAACCGCCTGCACCGCAACGCCGGGTCTTGGGCGCTGCACGGCTATGGCATTTTCATGGTGCGCCTGAAGGGACAGGACCGGATTATCGCCAACTGCGGCATTTTCCGCAGCCACCGCGGCTTCGGGGCCGAGGCCGGGCTCGACGATGTGCCCGAGGCTGGCTGGATCGTCCACCAGGATCACTGGGGCCAAGGCGTGGCCCGCGAAGCAATGGAAGCCGCGCTGGCCTGGTTCGACGAGGTGCACGGCCGCGAGCGGATCGCCTGCATGATCGAGGAAGGGCATGCGGCTTCGGATGCGCTGGCGGCGAAGCTGGGGTTTGTCCGCTATGGGGTGCATCAGCCGGAGGAGGGGGCGGTGCTGTTACTGTACGAGCGGATTTAGTGCTGTGACGACTAATACCAGATCCCATTGAGGTAGACTCACTTCCCCCCTTCCCCGTCGGGGAAGGGTTGGGGATGGGGGAGCGAGGCCGACAGGCCTCGCGTCAACGCTGGCGAGGAACCCCCACCCCAACCCCTCCCCACCCGGGAGGGGCTCGATAGGTTCCGATCAACGAGACGTGGTATAACTACATGCTCATCCAGTGGACCTTGTTGACGAAATAGGACCGCACAGGCGTTCCGCTCTTGTCGAGCGCAGGGCTGAACTTGGCGCGCTTGCTGATCAGGGCACACGTCAGGTCGGCAAAATCATCTGGGTTTGTTCGAAGCAAGACGACACATCCGGCGACTTTTCCCGCCTCATCGATGTCGAGCCTGAACGGAACCAAGCCATTGCGGCCCAAGGCGCCTTTGGGGAAATCGTTGTCCTTCAGCCAATTGGCTGGTGATTTCAGTGGCTCCGGCAGCTTGCTCAGCGCTAATTGCTGAGCTGGATCGAAGCCCCAGCGCTTAAGCAGGTTTGCCGTGCAGTCCCGCATGCTTGCCATAGGCTTTGCCAGGGGATCGGTCTCGAACCGGAAGCTTCTCGTCTCTATCAAAGTGACTTCGATGGCCTTGATTTGTGCTTCCTGCTGAGGAGTAATGGCAGGGCCGAGCTGGCCGAACTTCTTGGGTTTCCAGCCATCGAGCCTTACCGAGATCAAGATCAGCAGTGGTAGCTTGTTGCCAGACCTGCCCGCTACGGCGTCTCTTTGGGTCGGCTGCTCATTGCCGAACCGAACCTTCGCCGATAGCCGGCTGCCGTAGATCTGGAATGGGCCTCCGTAAATTGTGAGATCAAGTTCGTTTCCGGGTTCGTAACGCGTCATGCGGATAATCGCAGAGTTCGCCCCCTCTCCAAACGTGGCCGTCAGGTGGCAGGAATGCTCATTGAAGCTGGTCTCCCAATCGCTCGATCTGGCAAGCGTAATCGGTGCCTTCGGATCTGGTGCGGCGAATACAGGAGAAGTCAGCGATGCCAGTAGACCCAGGATAACCAACTTGCGCATCACTTCCTCCCGACTTGTCCGGGCAATCTTATCCTCTGTGATCCAAAAGAAAAGGCCCCGCCGAAGCAGGGCCTTAGTCTTTGCCGTTAAGGGCGCTTGTGTTCAAAGCTTCCCCGTCAACTCCGGCACCGCGTTAAACAAATCCGCGACCAGGCCGATGTCGGCGACCTGGAAGATCGGGGCGTCTTCGTCCTTGTTGATGGCGATGATGGTCTTCGAATCCTTCATCCCCGCCAGGTGCTGGATCGCGCCCGAGATGCCGATCGCGACGTAGACTTGCGGCGCGACGATCTTGCCGGTCTGGCCGACCTGGAAGTCGTTGGGGACATAGCCCGCATCGACCGCGGCGCGGCTCGCGCCGACCGCGGCGCCGAGCTTGTCGGCCAGCGGGAAGATCACCGCCTTGAAGGTGTCGGCGTCCTTGAGCGCGCGGCCGCCCGAGACGATGATCTTGGCCGATGTCAGCTCGGGCCGTTCGTTCTTGGCGATTTCCGAACCCATGAAGCTGCTGGTCCCGGCATCGCCCGGGCCAGAAACGGCTTCAACTGCGCCCGAACCGCCACTCACTTCAGCCTTGGCAAAAGCGGTGCCGCGCACGGTGATCACCAGCTTGGCGTCGCTCGATTCGACCGTGGCGATGGCGTTGCCGGCATAGATCGGGCGGGTGAAGGTCTTGGGCCCTTCGACCGACAAGATGTCGCTGATCTGCATCACATCGAGCAGCGCGGCGACCCGCGGGGCAATGTTCTTGCCAGTGGTGGTGGCGGGCACCACGAAGGCGTCGTGGCTGGCCATCAGGCCGGCCACCAGCGGCGCAACGTTTTCGGCCAGGGCATGGGCATAGGCCGGATCGTCGGCCAGGTGGACCTTGCCCACCCCGGCGATCTTGGCGGCTTCAGCGGCGACGGCCTTGCAGCCCGATCCGGCGACCAGCAAGTGGACTTCGCCGATCTCGGCAGCGGCGGTCACCGCGGCAAGCGTTGCGTCCTTGACCGAGGCGTTGTCGTGTTCGACCCAAACGAGAGTTTTCATGCGTCGTTTCCTCCGAGGGAATTTCCCCCAAATCCGTTCGCCCTGAGCTTGTCGAAGGGCTGTCCTTGTTCTTCGTGCCACACGCCCCGCCGCTAGAAGTGCAGTGCTTCGACAAGCTCAGCACGAACGGGGGTGGGGACGAGTTGGCTTAGGCTACGCCCATTTCCTTGAGCTTGGCGACGAGGGCGTCCACGTCGGCCACCTTGATCCCGGCGCTGCGCACTGGCGGTTCGCCGACCTTGATGGTCTTGAGCCGCGGCGCGATATCGACCCCGTAGTCACCCGGCGCCTTGATGGCGAGCGGCTTCGACTTGGCCTTCATGATGTTGGGCAGCGAGGCATAGCGCGGTTCGTTGAGGCGCAGGTCGGTGGTGACCACCGCCGGCAAGGCCAGCTTGACCGTTTCCAGACCGCCGTCGACTTCGCGCTTCACCACCACCGATGTGCCCTCGACGGTGACTTCGTTGGCGAAAGTGCCTTGCGGGCGGCCCATCAGCGCGGCGACCATCTGGCCGACCTGATTCGAATCGTCGTCGATCGCCTGCTTGCCGGTGATGATCAGGGCTGCGCCTTCTTCCTCGGCCACGCCCTTGACCAGCTTGGCGACTGCCAGCGGCTCAACCTCGACCCCGTCGTCAACCTGGACCAGCACGGCGCGGTCTGCGCCCATCGCGAGCGCGGTGCGCAGCGTTTCGGCGGCCTTGGCCGGGCCGACCGACAGCGCGATAATCTCGCTCACCACGCCCTTTTCCCTGAGGCGGATGGCTTCTTCGACGGCGATTTCGTCGAACGGGTTCATGCTCATCTTGACATTGGCGAGATCGACGCCAGAGCCGTCGGACTTGACCCGCGGCTTCACGTTATAGTCGATCACGCGCTTCACGCAGACCAGGGCTTTCATCGGTTTTCAGCCTTTCCCACTAAATGCTGCACTGCGGCATAATTATCGTTTACGTAAACGTCAACCCTGCGATCAACCGCGCGGTTGACGCCGATGCGCGCACCGCCATTGCCGCGCCGGGCCAGCGGGTCAAGTCAAGTTTGCTGATGCTTGGCAGCAAAATTGCTACAGATCGGCAGGAAGCAAGGCCATCGATTGTGTCCGGAGACTGCTTGCGAGCGAACCAGCGCTTGAAACTAGTGAGTCAGCTCAAGCCGCCGCTCAATTCGATCGAGCCGCAGGTTGATATTGTCGATCGAAACCTGTTGCGCGGCATCTGCTGCGGTCAGGTTGGTCAAATGCTGCATGATCGAAACGACCGAACCTTCAAGGTTGGCAATCCGGGCCAGGACCTCATCCTGTTTGCGCTCTACACGCTCCATCGTCGCCTGGAAGCGCTTCATGTGCTCGAGCAAGCGGTTTTCGACATTGCTTGCCATTGCGATCTACCTAATCGAACGGAATTAATCCAAGCTTACCCTGCTTTTCTCACTTCCGCGACGATCTTCTTGGCCGCATCGCCCAGATCGCTGGCCGAAACGATCGGCAGGCCCGAGCCTTCGAGGATCTGCTTGCCGAGCTCGACATTGGTGCCTTCGAGGCGGACCACCAGCGGAACCGACAGGTTCACTTCCTTGGCTGCGGCGACGATCCCGTCGGCGATGATGTCGCACTTCATGATCCCGCCGAAGATGTTGACCAGGATGCCCTTCACCGCCGGGTCCTGGAGGATGATCTTGAACGCGGCCGTCACCTTTTCCTTCGAAGCGCCGCCGCCGACATCGAGGAAGTTGGCGGGGAACTCGCCGTTGAGTTTGATGATGTCCATCGTCGCCATGGCCAGGCCCGCGCCGTTGACCATGCAGCCGATGTTGCCGTCGAGCTTGATATAGGCGAGGTCGTATTTGCTGGCTTCGATTTCGGCCGGGTCTTCCTCGCTCTCGTCGCGCAGCGCCACCACATCGGGATGGCGATAGAGCGCGTTCGAATCGAAGCTCATCTTGGTGTCGAGCACCAAGAGCTGGCCGCTGCATTCGGCGAGCGGGTTAATCTCGATCATCTCGCAGTCGAGCGCGACGAAAGCGTCGAACAGCTGCTTGCCCAGCACCTGCGCCTGCTTGGCCAGATCGCCCTTGAGCTTGAGCCCGAAGGCCAGCGCGCGGCCGTGGTGCGGCATGAAGCCCTGCGCCGGATCGATCGTGATCGTGACGATCTTTTCGGGCGTGTCGTGCGCCACGTCCTCGATGCTCATCCCGCCTTCGGTGCTGGCGATCATTGCGATCCGCCCGGTAGCGCGGTCAACCAGCATCGAAAGGTAGTATTCCTTGCCGATATCGACCCCGTCGGTGATGTAGAGCCGGTTGACCTGCTTGCCCGCATCACCGGTCTGGATCGTCACCAGGGTATTGCCCAGCATGTCATGCGCGTGGGCTTCGACTTCCTCAAGGCTCTTGGCCAGCCGCACACCGCCCTTGGCGTCGGGGCCCAGCTCCTTGAACTTGCCCTTGCCGCGCCCGCCGGCGTGGATCTGGCTTTTCACCACATAGAGCGGCCCGGGCAAGGCTTTGGCGGCTTCGACCGCTTCGGCCACGGTCATCGCGGCAATGCCCTTGGGCACCGCGATGCCGAACTTGGCGAGCAGTTCCTTGCCCTGGTACTCGTGGATGTTCATGGGGGTCGTCTCCGGTCCGGGAGGAGGGGGGCTTGCGCCCCTGATGTGCTGCCGCCTAAGCACAGCGGGCGAGGCTTGAAAAGGGGCAGAAACCCCTCGTGGGGTAGAAATATGAACACCAGTTGCGAGTCATTCTTAGTAGTCCGGTTCGCTGCCGCTTGATCGACCGCGCGCGCCTTGAGGCAATCGTGCGCGAAGCCGGGCGGATCGCGCTGGGCAGCTGGCCGGGGCGCGGCCACGCGCTGGAAAGCTGGGAGAAGGACGCCGGCAGCCCGGTCAGCGCGGCGGATCTGGCGGTTGATACGTTCCTCAAGCGCGAACTGGGCGCGCTGCTGCCTTCGGCGGGCTGGCTTTCGGAAGAATCCGTCGATGCGCCCGAACGGCTTGGGGGAGACCTGATCTGGCTGGTCGATCCGATCGACGGGACCCGCGATTTCATCCGCGGGCGGAGCGGCTGGGCGATTTCGGTCGCGCTGGTCAGCGCCGGGCGGCCGCTGCTGGGCATTCTCGACGCCCCGGCGCGCGGCGAGTTCTGGTCGGCCGAGGCGGGCCAGGGTGCGTGGCGCAACGGCGCGCGGCTCGCCGCCTCACGCCGCACCCGGCTGCCCGGCGCGCGGGTTCCCGCTCATGCCCTGCCCAAGGTCGACTCGGATCTGACCCTGGTCGACCAGCCCAATTCGATTGCGCTGCGCATGGCGATGGTCGCCGCCGACGAAGCCGACCTCGTTGCCACACTGCGCTGGGGCTACGAATGGGACATCGGCGCCGCCGCGCTGATCGCGCGCGAAGCCGGGGCCATGGCGACCGACGCCTTCGGCCAGCCGCTCGCCTACAACAAACGCGACCCGCGGGCCTTCGGGGTGCTGGTCTGCAGCTCGGCGATCCACGCTGCGGCGGTTGATCGACTGGCTGGACGGGCGAAGGAGCTGGCGGCTGAGGGCTGAAGAGGTTCACACGAAGACACAAAGATGTCTTGCTTTCGGCGAAGCCGCACTCATCCTTTGCCGCCTGATTCAGCGACGACGTTAGAGGAATCGGTGGGACCTTCGGTCCAAAGCGACATCTTCGGGTCTTCGTGTGAACCAAGAAAGGGCCCGCCCTCTCAGGCGAGCCCTTCCCGATCAGTTCCAAGCAGTGATCAGGTGCCCGAGCGGGCCGCCTGAACGTCTTCCTGGGTGATCGGCACGATCTTGATTTCGACCCGGCGGTTCCTGGCGCGGCCGTCGGCGGTGGTGTTGTCGGCCACCGGCATGGTCTCGCCAAAGCCCTGGCTGCGCAGCCGCGCCGCAGGGACGCCCTGCGAGATCAGGTAATTCATCACCGTGCGTGCGCGATTTTCGGACAGCGTCTGGTTGAAGGCATCGCTACCGGTCGAATCGGTGTGCCCGTAAACATCGACCAGGCTGTCGGGATAGTCCTTGAGGCTTTGCGCGACCTGGTCGAGCGTGGCGCGGAAGCTGGGCTTCAGAGTCGCGCTGCCGACGTCGAAAGTCACGCCGTCGGGCAGATTGACCATGATCGCCTTGCCATCGGGGGTTTCGGTCACATCGACGCCTGAACCGGCAGTCCTTTCCTTGAGCGTCTTGATCTGCTGGTCCATCTTGTAGCCGACCACGCCGCCCGCAACGCCGCCGATCCCGGCCCCGACGATCCGTCCGGTCTTGCCGCCGATCAGGCCGCCCAAGAGGCCGCCGACCACCGCGCCGCCAACTCCGCCGATCGCGGTGCGCGAGATTTTCTTTTCACCGGTGTTGGGATCGGTGACACAGGCCGACGTGCCCATCAGGGCCGTGGCGGCAAGCAGCGATACAAAAAGGCGTTTATTTGTCATGATATTTCCCCTTCCTTTGCAGGTTCGGTAATAACCTTAAGACCGCGAACCCGAATGGAACGCGACCGGTCGCAATGTCAACGCTCTAGCCGCGCCATTGTTCCGCTGAGCGGCCCTTCGCCTTTGCGGGAAAACCTGCTACCGCCGTGCCCGTGACACCCTTTCCCTGGTCCGACCTCTTCATCATTGCAGGACTGATCCTGCTTAACGGCCTGTTCTCGATGTCCGAGCTGGCGATCGTTTCCGCGCGGCCGGCGCGGATGCGGCTGCTGGCCGAACAGGGCAATGCCGGCGCGCGCATGGCGCTGCGCCTTTCCGGCGATCCAGGCAAGTTCCTGTCTGCCGTGCAGATCGGCATTACCTTGGTCAGCATTATTTCAGGGGCCTACTCCGGTTCTGCCTTGGGCGGACCTACGGGAGAGCGGCTCGCCGCGCTTGGCGTTCCCCAGCGCTGGGCCCCCGAAGCCGGCTTTGCGCTGGTGATCGCACTTACGACCTATTTCAGCCTGGTTGTCGGGGAACTGGTGCCCAAGCAGCTGGCGCTGCGGGCGGCCGAAAAGATCGCCGTACTTGCCGCGATCCCGATTTCGGTGGTTGCCCGGATCACCGCGCCGTTCGTTTGGTTGCTCGACAAGTCATCGGATGTGTTGCTGCGGCTGACCGGGGTGACGCACAAGGGGGAGCATTCGCTGACCGCGGAAGAACTACAACTGGTGTTCGCCGAAGCTACCCGTTCGGGCGTGATCGAGGAGGACGAGCGCGCGATCATGACCGGGATCATGCGGCTCGCAACCCGCCCGGTGCGCGAGCTGATGACCCCGCGGACCGAACTTGACACGATCGACCGCAAGGCCAGCGAGGCCGAGATCCGCGCCGCGATCAAGGACAGCCCGCATTCGCTGCTCCCGGTCGCCGATGGCAGTCCTGACAACATCGTCGGGGTGGCCAAGGTCAAGGACCTGCTGGCGGTGCTGCTGGCCGGCCGCAAGGTCAATCTCGCGCGGCTGATGCGCAAGGCCGAGATCATCCCTGACCAGCTCGACGCGATGGATGCGCTCAAGATGATGCAACAGAGCGAAGTATCGATGGCGCTGGTCCACGATGAATATGGCCACCTCGAAGGGGTGGTGACCCCGGCCGACCTGCTCGCCGCGATCGTCGGCAACTTCGCCAGCTACCGGGACGAGGGCGATGCGCCCTTGCTGGTGACGCGCGAGGATGGATCGCTGCTGCTGGCCGGATCGCTCCCGGTCGATGCGCTGATCGACCAGCTGGGGCTGGAATTCGACGACGACCGCGATTTCGCCACCGCTGCGGGCTATGCGCTGTCGGTGTTCAAGAAGCTGCCGCACGAAGGCGAATCGTTCCACGACCAGGGCTGGCGCTTCGAAGTGGTCGACATGGACGGGCGCAAGATCGACAAGCTGCTGGCGAGTCGGCTGGCGGCGGTGGCGGTGGCAAGCGGGGCGGAATAGGTTTCACGCGAAGTTCGCGAAGGAGCGAAGGCCGCGAAGGGACCCTCGGCGAAGCCGTTTGATTGTCAAACCGCGCCGCTTGCTGCATCGCTCCGTGCAAGTGAGTGCCTGCGGCGCGGACAAACTTCCACTTCGCGGCCTTCGCTGCTTCGCGATCTTCGCGTGAACCAAAAAGGGCCCGCCAAGCGGCGAGCCCTTTGGAATTCCAGACTGACAGCAAGATCAGCCCGGCGTCACCGAAGTCGTCGCTTCGCGGCCGTCGCCTTCGGGGGCGGCGACGATATCGCGCGCGACTTCGCCCTTGTCGACGGTGTTGGTCGCGGAATCGCCCACGGTTGAGCGGATCGCCGGAGCGGCGAAGCCGGCCTTCGAATTGACGCTGCTCTCAACCCCCGAACGCGGCTGCGGCGCGCCGAACAGCGCGCTCTGCGCCTGCTGGGCGGTGCTGGTGTCGGTCGGCCGCGGCGCGCCAGGCGCAGGCGGGACCAGGCTGAAATCGGGCGGGATCACCAGCGGCGCCTGGCGCTGCACGGCGAATTCGTCGGGGCGCGAGCGGTTGAACAGCCCGCCACCGCCACAGGCCGAAAGCAGCAGCGCCGAGGTGGTTACAAGCATCACGCCGGTCATCTTACGCATCATTAATTCTCCGTCGCGGGTGCGCCCGCATCTGTGGTCGGCTTTTCGCGGATAAGGAAGCTGCGGGCAAGGATTATCACCACGCCCACGGTGATCGCCGCATCGGCCAGGTTGAAGATGTAGAAGTTCCAATCCCACAGGTGGAAATCGGCATAGTCGACCACATGGCCGTATTTGAACCGATCGCGGATATTGCCCAGCGCCCCGCCCAGGATCAGCCCCAGCGGCAGGATCTCGCCCAGCACCCTCTCGCGCAGCATCCAGACGCAGACCACCAGCGCGATCGCCGCGGTCAAGGCCACCAGACCCCAGCGCATCTCCATCGATTCGGCGACCAGGAAGCCCATCGACACGCCGTAGTTCGAAGCGCGGGTCAGGTTGAAGAAGCTGGTCACCACAATATGATCGCCGTCGCTGGTCAGCCCCAGCGGCACCGTCACCCACCACTTCACCGCCTGGTCGGCGATAAAGACCAGCGCGGCCAGGGTGAGGCCGATCAGGCGATTGCGCGAAGTGGAGGTCATGCGGGTGCGTCCATGCCGCTCACAACCTGATCGCAACGTGAACAAAGCGCGCCGTCCTCGGTGACCTCGGGCAGGTG
>JANPMA010000037.1:0-9775 GCA_031422595.1 Novosphingobium sp.
CCGCTGGGCGACATGCCCCCGGCCGGCCCGTTGGGCGGGCGGGTCTGGGGCTTTATCGACTGGCTCTGCCCGACGATGTCGGGCCTGGAGATGTGCCGCCGCTTGCGCGAAACCGAAGCGACCCGCGGCGCGCACCTGACCCTGGTGCTCGACGAGCCCAGCCAGGAAGCCCGCCGCCGCGCGCTGCAGGCCGGGGCTGACGACTACCTGGTCGGCCCGCTCGACGTGGCGCGGTTGCTCGAACGGATCGACAGCGTTGCCGACGAGCCGGCACCGCTGCGTCGCCAATTGGTCAACGGCGCGATCAGCATTGATCCGGCGGCCCACCAGGTCCGGGTCGATGGAAAGGCGGTGCCGATGCGGCCCAACGAATTCCGCCTGCTGCTGCATTTTCTGGAACACCCCGACCAGGTCTTCAGCCGGACCTCGCTGATCGACCGGCTGGGCAAGGATGACGGCGCAATCGACGACCGCACGGTCGATGTGTGGGTCGGCCGCCTGCGCCGCGCCCTGACCGCGGCGGGAGCGCCCGACCCGCTGCGCACGGTCCGCTCGCTAGGTTATGTGATGGATTCGGTGGAAGGCTGAGGCCAGCGTGATTGATATCACGGACCGCCTTACGCTGCAGGCTAGACTTCCCGCATGGCCCGCAATTTTGCGAGCCTGTAGGAGAGTGACAATGGCGGAAATTCTGGAACAAGCTGCCGAATCCAAAGGTGGGCAAGGCAAGCTGATCAAGGTCGGCGACACGGTGGTTGTCAGTCAAGCAAAAGCCGAGGGTTTGCATTGGGATACCTCTGGCAACTTTGTAACACTGTCGGGCAGCGGCAACGGCAAGGATGTTGTGCTGACGGTTAGTGCGCACCCGGGCGGCCCAAGCGCGCCTTCAGGCCAGGCGCTGAAGACAAATACCTACATCCGCCTGGTCAGCCCGCGCCATCCTGCACCGAATGGTGATCTGATTGCGTTCCGGTCCGGCCCGGACGGTGACAAAGTACGGATCGGCAAATTTGAGCTCCCAGACCCGAACGTCGACAACGTCTTCTTCGTGGCGAAGATTTCCGGCTCGCAAGGGCCCGAAATTCGCCGTGGCGACCACTTCAAGATCCGGGGTGTTTCGCGCGATCCATGGGTCACCTATCCCGATGGTGCTGTCGCCGGCACCGCGCTGTCGCTTGACGAAGACATGGCAAAGGCAAAAGAATGGGTCTTCGGCCGCTTTGGCGATGACGGCGACGACGACTAGCAGCCAGCCAATCTGAAAGCTGGAAGTTTTTGGAGGCTCCGGACCTGAAGCTTCGGCTCAGCGGGGGAAGAGGCTCGGTGAATGGCTTGCCCAAACAAGCAAGTGAGGCCATAGGCGTCCACCGAGTCCCTGCCCCAACTGCCAGCGAAAGGCCCGCCCCGATGAAGGTCCGCGTTTTCGTTTCCCTCAAGAACGGGGTGCTCGATCCCCAGGGCCGCGCGATCCACCATGCGATCGAGGGCTTGGGCATCCACGGCGTCAACGATGTCCGCGCCGGCAAGATGATCGAGCTCGATGTCGAGCCCGGCGTCACCGACGATCAGCTCGAAACCATGTGCCAGCAGCTCTTGGCCAACATGGTGATCGAAAACTACCGGATCGAGAGGCTGGCCCAACAGGAGACGGCAGCGTGAGCGCGTTTCGCTCTGCCGTCGTCACATTCCCCGGCTCCAATTGCGACCGCGACATGGCGGTGGCGGTCGAACAGGTCTGCGGCGGGGAAGTGTTCCGGGTCTGGCACGGCGATGCCGCGCTGCCCGACCGGCTCGACTTCATCGCTCTGCCCGGCGGCTTTTCCTATGGCGACTACCTGCGCAGCGGCGCGATGGCGGCGCGCAGCCCGATCATGCAGGCGGTGATCGATGCCGCGGGCCGCGGCGTGCCGGTGCTGGGGGTGTGCAACGGCTTCCAGGTGCTGACCGAAAGCGGCCTCTTGCCCGGCGCGCTGCTGCGCAATGCGGGGATGAACTTCGTTTGCCGCGAAGTGAAATTGACGGTCGCAAACAACCAGAGCCTGTTCACCGCCGGCTACAGCGCGGGTCAGCAGATCACGATTCCCGTGGCGCACCACGATGGCAATTACTTCGCGGATGCCGCAACGCTCGATCGGCTCGAAGGCGAAGGCCGCGTTGCGTTCCGCTATGCCGAGCAAGTCAACGGCTCGGCCCGGCAGATTGCCGGGGTGTTGAACGCTGCCGGCAATGTCCTGGGAATGATGCCGCATCCGGAACGGATGATCGAAGCGGCCCAGGGTGGCAGCGACGGACGCGCGATGTTCGAGAGTGTGGTCAGGGGCCTCGTCGCCGCTTGACCCGCCTACCGCGCGACGCGCAGCTTGCTCTCGGTGAACAGCCCGCGCGCTTCGGCTGACGGCATCGGCCGGCCGAAATAATAGCCCTGAATCTTGCGGCAACCAAGCCCGCGGATGATCTCCAGTTCGCGTTCGGTTTCGACCCCCTCGGCGGTGGTCGACATTTCAAGGCTTTCGGCCATGGCTACCACGGCGCGGATGATCGCCAGGCTTTCCGGGCTGCCGGCTGAGGCCCCCTGGATAAAGGTGCGATCGATCTTGATGGTCGAGAAGCGCAGGTCGCGAATGTAGGCCAGCGAAGAATAGCCGGTGCCGAAGTCATCGAGCGCCACTCCGCAGCCCAGCGACATGATTTGTTCGAGCGCCTGGCGCGCGGTGGTGGCATCGCGCACGAAGATCGATTCGGTCACTTCCAGCTCGAGCCGCTGGGCCGGCAGTCCGCTCGCACTCAGCGCCTGGACCACCGAACCGATGAAGCCGGGATCGAGCAGCTGTTCACCCGAGACATTGACCGCCACCTTGATGTCCGAGGGCCAGCGTACCGCTTCGCGGCAGGCCTCGCGCAGCACCCATTCGCCGATCGGCACGATCAGCCGGGTATCTTCCGCCAGCGGGATGAATTTGGCCGGGCTGACGAAGCCGTGCTCGTCGCTGTTCCAGCGGATCAGCGCTTCGAAGCTGACGATATGCTCGTCGGTGGCATCGACCACCGGCTGGTAATGCAGCACCAGCTCGTCTTTCTCGAGCGCGCGGCGCAGCGAGAATTCCAGCTTGCGGCGTTCCTCAGCATGGGCATGCAGCGCCGGCTCATATCCGAAGTGCTGCCCGCCGCCTTCCTCTTTCGAGCGGTACAGCGCCAGGTCGGCGTTGCGCATCAGCGTTTCGACCGTGGTCCCGTCGCGCGGGCCGATCGCCGAGCCGACCGAGGCACCGATGTAAAGCGTGTGGTGGTCAACCTCGTAGGGCCGCGAAAGCATGTCGATCACCGCTTCGGCAACCCGGACAACCCGGTTGTGGTCCGAAGCATCGCGGATCACCACGGCGAATTCGTCGCCGCCCAGCCGCCCGCACAGCTCGTTGTCGGTGACCAGGCCCTTAAGCCGTTCGGAAACCCGCGCCAGCAGCTGATCGCCGACCAGGTGACCCAGCGTATCGTTGACCGCCTTGAACCGGTCGAGGTCGATCATCAGGAAGGCGCACTTGGTCCGCCATTGATCGGCGTAACGCATCGCTTCGCCCAGGGCCTCGGTCACCATCATCCGGTTGGGCAGGCCGGTCAGCGTATCGAAGCGCGCCATGTAGGCGATCTTCTCGCTCGATTCGCGCTGTTCGGTAACGTCCGAGCCAACCCCGCGGAACCCGTCGAAACTGCCGGTTTCGGACAGCTTGGGGGTGCCGGAAATTTCCCACCAGCGCTGCTGGCCGCCGATTGTCACGCGCACCAGGCAGTTCGAAAAACTCTCGCGCCGCTTCAGTCGTTCGGCCAGGTCGTGCAGGCTTGAGGGGAACTGGCCGGTATCCCAGGCCGGACCCGCAATCAGCTGGATGAAGGGTTTGCCCTCGATCTCCTCGGGCGACATGCCCAGCGCGAAGGCAAATCGCGGGCTGGCCGATCGCACCCGGCGCGCGGTGTCGATCTGCCACAGCCAGTCGGCCTCGTTCTCTTCGAATTCGCGCAGCAGCATCGAGACGACTTCGCTCTTTTCCGCCATCGCGCTTTCGGCGATCCGCGCGGTCAGGAACGAGCGCGCGGTCTCAACCGTGCCCAGCGTGATGACCACCCCGAAAAGCACCGTCAACAGCGCCATTTCATAGGATCCGGCCCAGGCAAAGCTGGCCAATGCGGATACGCCCATGATCCCGGTCAGGACCATGTTGGCGAGCGGCACTGCGGACAGGAGCACCGCCGATGCAGTCAGCAACATGGCCGTAATCGCCCACAGCTCAAGTTGCTGGGACGCATCGCCAAACGGCGCGAAGGCCGCCATTGGCACCACCCAGACCATGGCATTGCCAAGCGAACTCATCGTTTGCTTCTGAACCTCATCGCGGCCGATCCGGCGGCGATCGACATCGATCAGCGACTTGTCGATTTTCGCCCCATAATAGAGGCTTGCGCCCAGCACGGCGAACCAGCCGACCAATGCAGCAAGATGCATCGTGCCGTAATAGACCCTGATCACCGCCAATGCCGCGATCACGTGCGAAATCACGCGGACCTGGGTCACGCGGGCAAGGCTGGAATATTGCAGGCCGCGCAGCCTGCCCCAATCGCCGCTGGGCGGGTCGGACAGGCCCAATACTGCCATTACGGGCAGCTCCTTGGGCAGCGCAGCGGGTGGTGGCAATTGCTCGGTCACGCCCGTGTAGATAGCGGGCAAATCTTAGCGTCGCGTAAAGGCTGGCAACTTGTTGCGACAGAATTCCTGGGATTCGTCAGCCGTTCAGCTTTGGCCGCGCCGCTTCCCGGTCCTGCCCATCGAAATGGCGCAGCCTCGGCTCCAGTCCATGCCCGCACTCGAGGGCATGGCAACAGAAATACATCACCTGATCCTACTCCACCGTCACCGACTTGGCGAGATTGCGCGGCTGGTCGACATCGGTGCCTTTGACGCAGGCGACATGGTAGGCCAACAGCTGGACCGGCACGGCATAGACCAGCGGCGCGATCAGGGGGTGGACCTTGGGCATCTCGATCGTCGCCAGGCAGCCCTCGCCGGCTTCTTCAATCCCATCCTTGTCGCTGATCAGCACCACCTTGCCGCCGCGTGCGCGGACTTCCTGCATGTTGCTGACAGTCTTTTCAAAGAGCGGGCCAGAGGGCGCCAGAACGATCACCGGAACCGCCTCGTCGATCAGCGCGATCGGTCCGTGCTTCATTTCACCTGATGCATAACCTTCGGCATGTATATAGCTGATTTCTTTCAGTTTCAATGCACCTTCAAGGGCCAGCGGATAGTCCTGCCCACGACCCAGATAGAGCACATCGCGGGCCGGGGCGATCAGGTGCGCCATCGCCGCGATCTCGTCGTCGTGGGCCAGCGCGGCGTTGAGGCTGGCAGGGGCTTCGAGCAGGTGCTTGACCACGTCGGCCTCCTCCGCGCGGCTCATCCGCCCGCGCTTCACTGCCATGTGCGCAGCAAGCGCAGCGAGCACGGCAAGCTGGCAGGTGAAGGCTTTGGTACTGGCGACCCCGATCTCCGGCCCGGCGTGGGTCGGCAGCAGCAGATCGGCCTCGCGCGCCATCGAGCTGGTCGGCACGTTGACCACCACCGCGATGGTCTGGCCTTGCGCCTTGCAATGGCGCAGCGCGGCGAGGGTATCGGCGGTCTCGCCGCTCTGCGAGATGAACAGCGACAGCCCGCCCGGCTCCATCACCGGCTCGCGGTAGCGAAACTCGGAGGCGAAATCGATGTCGGCGGGCAGGCGGGCGAATTGCTCGAACCAGTACTTGGCGACCATCCCGGCGTAGTACGAGGTCCCGCAGGCGACAATGGTGACGCGGTTGATGCTGGACAGATCGAAATCGAACTGCGGCAGCGCCACGGTCTGATCGAGCTGGCGGATATAGCTGCGCAAGGTCTGCGCCACCACGGTTGGCTGCTCGAAAATCTCCTTCTGCATGAAATGGCGGTAATTGCCCTTCTCGATCTCCGCCGCCGAAGCCCCCGAGGTGGTAACCTCGCGCGTCACCGGCTGGTTGTCCTTGTCAAAGATCCGCGCGCCCTCGCGGGTGATCACCACCCAGTCACCTTCTTCAAGATAGCAGATCTGCTGGGTCAACGGGGCCAGCGCCAGTGCGTCGGACCCCAGATAGGTCTCCCCTTCCCCATAGCCCACCACCAGCGGCGAACCCAGCCGCGCGCCGATCAGCATGTCGGGCTCTTCCCGGAACGCGATTGCCAGCGCGAAGGCGCCGCGCAGTTGCGGCAAGGTCGCCTTGACCGCGTCCTCGGGCGAGGCCCCGGCCTCCACCGCTTCGGACAGAAGGTGCGCGACCACTTCGGTATCGGTGTCGCTTTCGAAGGTCCGCCCGCGCGCGGTCAGCGCTTCCTTCAGCTGGCGGAAGTTCTCGATGATCCCGTTGTGGACCAGGGCGAGCTTGTCGGTAGCGTGCGGGTGGGCATTGGCGGCAGTCGGCGCGCCGTGGGTGGCCCAGCGGGTGTGGGCAATCCCGGTGGTCCCGGGTGCCGGATCGCGCGCCAGTTCGCGCACCAGGCCCGCCAGCTTGCCCGGCGCGCGGCGGCGGATCAGCTGGCCTTGATGGACGGTGCAGACGCCCGCGCTGTCATAACCGCGATATTCCATCCGCCGCAGACCATCGACCAACCGGTCCGCGACCTCTTCCTTGCCGACGATGCCAATAATGCCGCACATGTGAGAACGCTTTCTATGGAGTGATGTAAGGGACGCGAATGCCCGGCATATTGGCCGGAAAATCCTTGATATTTCGGGTCACGAGGATCGAGCCATTCACCTGAGCGGTTGCAAAGATGTATGCATCCAGCAACTTGATCCGCATCCGATAACGAATGTCTGCCGCAGCCGTGGCGATCCGCGTATCGAGTTCAACAACTTCGAATGGAGCAATAAGCCGTTGAACCTTGTCACGACTTTCGAGCGGTTCACCTGCCAGAATTTCAGTCCAGACGATCCGGCTGATCCGATGGCGCGGATAGCGCTCAAGCTCACTCGTCGCCGCCTGAGAGTCGTTCAGCCAATCGGTCACGATGTTGGAATCGAAGAACGGGTCTGACACTGGCTACAAGTCTTCGTAAGGGGTGCGATCCTCGCGGATTGCCTGCTGATACTCGAGACCGTCGCCGATATCCTTGCGGTCCTTCCAGTAACCCCGCCCGCGCTGGATCCAGGTCTTGTTGCCCTGCGCGGGAGACTGCGCCTTGTAGGCGCTCACTGCCTCGCGCAGCACAGACGCGCGCGACTTGCCCTGCTCACTGGCAAGCTGGTCGAGCCACTTGATGTCCTCTTCGGGCAGATCGGCGAGGATTCGGGTCATTGATATACTGATATCATATCATGATATCATGTCAAGCATCTTGTCAGAACGAACATGCAAGGGCAGACTTGGGTTCCAGCCAGACCTTGGGGGGTCAACCATGCGCATACATCTGCCTTTCGCCGCTCTTGCCGCTGTGCTGCTCGCCAGCGCCAGCTCGCTGGCCGCGCAGCCGGTCGAACTTTCGATTCCGGGCTATGTCACGCATGAGCCCGGACGCGAGCAGGGTGAGGAGTTGAACAAGGGCGTCACCCTGATGCTTGAGGGCAAGCCGGCCGAGGCCGAGAAGGTCTTCACCAAAATCATCGCGGCTTACGAGAAGAGCCACGACCCCGCCGTGCCCTATCGCTGTGCCTACTCCACGGACGCCAAGCGCACGGTCGAACACGCGATCAAGCAACTGGGCGGCAAGAAGTTCATTCTGGGCAGTGACGTCTGGTGCGCCGCGCTGTGGGGCAAAGGCTTTGTGCTGATCGACCTGGGCCGCTCGCCCGAGGCTGGCCAATACCTTGCCCGCTCGGTCGAAATGGCGCCCATGAACGCCCATTTCATCAACGAATATGCCGAATGGTACAAGCCGCAGCGGCAATGGCAGCAGAGCTACAAGCTGTTCGAACGCGCCTGGCAAACGGTCGACCGCGACGTCAAGGGCCCGGAACGCAAGGTTGCGGCGCGGGCCCTGCGGGGCATGGCCTTCAACCAGATCGAGATGGGCGATCTCGACCAGGCCGAGCACTTCCTCAAGCTGTCGCTGGACTATGAGCCCGAAGCTGCCGCCAAAGTGAAGGGTGAGCTTGACTACATCGCCCAGCAGCGCGCCAAGAAGTAGCGGAACTACCCCTTCTTCTCGGCCTTCTTCTTCTTCATCGCATCGTGGAAGCGGTCGGCCCAGCCCGGCTTGACCAGCTGTTCGGCGCGCACGATCCGCAGTTCGCCCGCCGCGACATCGCGGGTCACCGCGCTGCCGGCCGCAACGATCGCATCGGCCCCGATCTTGACCGGGGCGACCAGCGCGGAGTTGCTGCCGATGAAGGCGCGTTCGCCGATCACGGTCTTGTACTTGAAGTAGCCATCGTAATTGCAGGTGATCGTGCCCGCGCCGATGTTGGCCCCGGCCCCCACCTCAGCATCGCCGATGTAGGACAGGTGGCTGGCTTTGGCGCCCTTGCCCAGGGTGGCCTGCTTGATCTCGACGAAGTTGCCGACCTTGGCCTTTTCCTCCAGCACCGCGCCGGGGCGCAGGCGAGCAAAGGGACCGACTTCGACGCCCGAGGCGAGGCTGGCACCTTCGATATGGCTGTTGGCACGGATGGTGACATTGTCGGCCACGCTCGCGCCGGGGCCGAAGAACACGTTGGGTTCGACCAGCACGTCCTGGCCAAGTGTGGTATCCCAGGCGAACCACACGGTTTCGGGGGCGATCAGGCTGGCCCCGTCATCCATCGCGGCCTTGCGGCGGCGGTTCTGCCAGCGGTGTTCGGCCACGGCGAGTTCGGCGCGGGAGTTGATCCCCTCCACTTCGTGCGGATCTGAGGTCACCACCACCGCGCAAAGTCGGCCGTCGGTATTGGCGATATTGACCACGTCGACGAGGTAGTACTCCCCCTGCGAATTCTGGTTGGTGACCCGCGCCAGCAGGCCGAACAGGTCGGCGCTGCGCACCGCCATCAGGCCTGAATTGCAAAGGCGGCAGGCACGTTCGGCCTCGCTCGCGTCCTTGTGCTCGACCATCTTCACGATCCGGTCGCCCTCGGCGATCACCCGGCCATAGGCGAGCGTTTCGGCGGGTTCGAAGCCCAGCACCACCACCGCGGGATCGTCCTCGCCGTGCAGTCGATCGATCATCGAACGCATGGTCGCCGCGCTGACGAACGGCACATCGCCATAGAGAATCAGGACATCGCCATCGAACCCGGCCAGCGCGCTTTCGGCCTGCTGAACCGCATGGCCGGTGCCGTGCTGCGGGTCCTGGACCGCTATCACAGCACGGTCACCAAGCTGTGCCTCAAGCTGCTCACGGCCGTGCCCGGCGACCACCACCGAGCGTTCCGGCTCCAGCTCTGCGGCACTCGCCAGCAGATGCTCCAGCATCGGCCGCCCGGCGATCGGGTGCAGCACTTTGTGCAAGGCACTTTTCATCCGCGTGCCCTTGCCCGCGGCAAGGGTAACGATAGCGAGGGGTCGTTTGGCGCTCATGGTTCAGGCACATGCCACCAAATGCTTGCCGTTTCCACCAAACAGAATCGCCCAAAACCGTTCGTCCCGAGCGAAGTCGAGCGACAGCGTGCGCGGCGGTGCCGCGGCGGGGCGCGGGGCGAAAGGGTTTGGGGGGTGGTGTTTTGGGGTAAAGGCAAGCAATTTGTGGGGTGGGGCGGGACCAAGAGCGCCCAAACACCCCACGCGATCGATAAACGGTACGCGG
>JANPMA010000038.1:0-15982 GCA_031422595.1 Novosphingobium sp.
CTGCGCTTGAAATAGTGCCCGATCCCCAGTTCCATCGTGATCCCGATCCCGCCATGGGTCTGGACCGCGCTCTGGCCGACGAATTTGACACTGCGCGAGACTTTGGCCTTGGCGGCGGAAACGGCGGTCTTGCGGGCCTTGGCGTCCTCGCCGAGACGAAGCGTGCCCATCAGGCTCATCGAGGCGATCTGCTCGGCCTCGACCAGCATGTCGGCCATCCGGTGCTGGAGCGCCTGGAACTTGCCGATCGGCTGGCCGAACTGCTTGCGCTGCTGGGTGTATTCGACCGTCTGGGCGAGCATGGTCCGCGCAATCCCGGTGGCTTCGGCGCAGAGCGCCACGGTGCACTGGTCGGCAACCAGTTCGACCAGGTCGATCCCGCCGGGCAGCAGTGCCTCGCCGGGAATGGCGACGTTTTCGAAATAGACCTCGCTGGCACGGAAACCATCGACGGTTGGGTAGTCACGGCGCGAGATGCCTTTGGCATTGGCCTCGACCAGGAACAGCTCGACCCCCTCGCGCTCACGCCGGGTGCCGCCGGTGCGCGCGGTGACCAGCAGGTGCGTGGCCCAGGGTGCGGCATAGACCACAGCCTTGTGGCCATTGAGGACGTAGCCGGCGCCGTCCTTCTTCGCACTGGTGCCGATATCGGCCAGGTTGTAGCGCCCTTGCGGTTCGGCATAGGCGAAGGCGATCAGGCAATCGCCGCTGATGATCTGGGGGATCGTCGCTTCGGCCAGCGGCCCGCCCGCGGCGACCAGTGCGCCGCCGCCTGCAACCACGGTCTGCAGCCAGGGTTCGACCGAGATGACTTTGCCCAGTTCTTCCATCATGATCATGTTCTCGATCGGACCGCCGCCCATCCCGCCGTGCTCTTCGGCGAAGGGTGCGCAAGTCAGCCCCAGCTCGCTCGACAGCGCCTTCCAGATGCCGGGATCGCGGCCTTCGGGGCGATCGATCATCTTGCTGCGGGCATCGAACGAATAGGTATCGGCCAGAAACCGCGCGAGCGTATCGCGCAGCATACCCTGGGTTTCGGTGGTGCTCAGGTCCATCTCTCTCGATGCTCCGATAATTAGGGACAGTCCCTATTTATTTGTCTGTTGCTTTTCAGCGTTGTTCGCGGCGCGAGATAAATAGGGACTGTCCCTAATTATCGCTCATAGCCCAAGAACCATCTTGGCGATCACGTTGCGCTGGATCTCGTTCGAGCCGCCATAAATCGTGGTCTTGCGGGCGTTGTAATAAGTCGGCGCGGCGCGGTTGGCCCAGGCCGGGCCGATCGGGTGTTCGTTGTCGCCTTCGCCAAAACCGCGGAAATAGGGGGCGCCATAGTGGCCCGCCATTTCCAGCGTCAGTTCAGTCAGGCGCTGCTGGATTTCTGAGCCCTTGATCTTGAGCACCGAGCTTTCCGGCCCCGGGCCCTTGCCGGCGGCCATTCCGGCCAGGGTGCGCAGCTCGGTATATTCAAGCGCGGCCAGGTCGATTTCCAGCTCGGCCACCTTGCGTTTGAAGAACGGGTTGGCGAGCAGCGCGCGGTCGCCGTCCATTTCGGTCTTGGCGATGTCCTTGATCCGCTCGATCGAGCGCTTTGAGCTGGCCACCCCGGCAATCCCGACGCGTTCGTGGGCGAGCAGGAACTTGGCGCAGGTCCAGCCTTTGTTCTCTTCGAACACGCGGTTGGCGACCGGCACGCGGACGTCCTCGAGGAACACCTCGTTGACTTCGTGCTCACCGCCGAGCGTGATGATCGGGCGCACGGTGATCCCCGGGCTCTTCATGTCAATCAGCAGGAACGAAATGCCTTCCTGCATCTTGGCATCGGGATCGGTGCGGACCAGGAAGAAGCCCCAATCGGCATGCTGGGCCAGCGTGGTCCAGGTCTTCTGCCCATTGACCACATAGTGATCGCCGTCTCGCACCGCCTTGGTCCGCAAGCTGGCCAGGTCGGAGCCGGAACCGGGTTCTGAATAACCCTGGCACCACCAATCTTCGCCCGAGAGGATCCGGGGCAGGAAGTGGGCCTTCTGTTCAGGCGTGCCGAAGGCGTAGATCACCGGGCCGACCATCGACAGGCCGAAGGGCAGCAGGCGGATGCAATCGGCTCGCGCGGTTTCTTCGGACCAGATGTAGCGTTGGGTCTGGGTCCAGCCGGTGCCGCCATATTCAACCGGCCAGGCCGGGGCGACCCAGCCCTTCTTGGCCAGAACCTTGTGCCAGGCGAGGAAATCCTGCTTGCCCAGCTCTTCGCCTTCGTCCTGCTTGCCGCGCAGTTCGTCGGGATAATTCTCGGCGATGAAAGTGCGTACCTCGTCACGGAATGCGAGGTCTTCTGCGCTGAAATCGAGGTCCATGGCAGCTCTCCGGATGTGTTCGTTGGGCGCAGACTGGCGCAGGTTTCCCTACTTCGCAAGCTTGCGTTTCAAGCTGAAACCTGAAGCGGCCACCCTTAATCGGAACGGTAAGTCTGCCGTTATCCATCGGGCCCGCCGTGTGACCCTACGGCAAGGCGGCGCGCCAAGGATGGAGGATGCGATGAACCGCGACAATGTGCGTGCGCTGCGCCGTGCGAACAGACTGCAACTGGTGCTTCCGGCCCGCTGCCGCTCGCGCTCGGGCTTTGTCGATCACGTGGTGATTTCGGATATTTCCGAGGGCGGATGCCGAATCGATTCGCTGGGCCTGGTGATGGGCGTGGGCGATATGGTGGTGGTCCGGCCGGAAAGCCTGGAAGGGCTGACCGGGGTGATCCGCTGGGTCAAGGGTCACTCAGCCGGGATCGAATTCGACCGCGCGCTCTATCCGGCGGTGGTTGATCATCTGCAAAGAGTGTTCACCCGCTTCCTCAACCCCGAGCGGCTGCGCCAGTTGCCCGGCAAGCTGCGGCTTGCGGCCTGATTTCTGCTTGATAGAGTGGCTGCCAGCGCAGGGTTTTCGCTCTGCCGCTTTAGGAGCCTCCTGTCATGCGCAAGTCCATCGCTTTGCTCGCCGTTTCGTCTCTTGCCCTGGCGGCTTGCGGGAAATCGGGTTCGGACAAAGCAACAGGCGGCCAGTCCGCCGATCCGGCCAAGACCGCCGCCGAAATGGCCTTCCAGTTCCAGCCGGGCCAGTACCGCACCACGATCAATATCGACAAGATCGACATCCCCGGAATGCCGGCCGCCGCGCTTGGGCAGGCGAAGGGCATGATGGGCAAGCCGATCATAGTCGACTACTGCATGTCGCCAGAGAAGGCCGCGATGGGCACCGAGTCGATGAAAGAGAACATGGCCAAGGGCAAGTGCCAGTTCGAGAAATTCGAGGCCAGGGGCGGGACGATCGATTCGGCCATGGTCTGCGACGCTGACGGCTCATCGATCCGCAGCACTTCGCGCGGCACTTACACTCCGACCGGATCGGTGCTCAAAGCCACCGGCGAAATGGCCGGTCCCGGCGGCCAGAAGATGCACATCGAACAGACCATCAAGATGGAACGGATCGGCGATTGCGCCAAGTAAGCCATTGCGGTTTCACTTGACTTGATCGCCCTGCTGGTGTGGCTTCGCACCTGTCCAGGGTGCTTTCGCGGCGTGGCGCCGTTTCGGTCCCTGGCCAGTCTTGAAGGGGAAGCGCAATGAAATACGTCAGCATGGCAGTGATGGGCCTGATCGCCGGTGCACTCGCCAAAATGTTCTACATTGGTGACAACGGCAATGGCTGGCTGATGACCATGGTGGTGGGCCTGGTCGGCTCGTTCGGTGCCGGGTTTATCAGCTCGATGCTCGACAAGGAACCGGGCACCCAGCTCAAGCCCGCCGGATTCCTGATGTCTATTGTCGGCGCGATGGTAACGATCTTCCTGGCCAAGACGTTCGGCCTTCAACTCTAGACCTTGCACATTTCGGACAAGGGGGGCGGGGCGCAGGCGCCTCGCCCCTTGTCGTTGAGGGACCATGAACAGCATCTTCGATTTCACCCATGCGATCGCCCGGCGTCCGGGCTCCAGTGTGGTCGATGGGCTGCGCGCGGGCGGCGGGGCAAACCCGGCGCTGGCCGATGTCCTGGCCGAACACGCTGCCTATCTTGCGGCGCTGCGCGAAGCCGGGCTGGCGGTGACCGAACTAGATCCGCTGGAGGACTATCCCGACGCGATCTTTGTCGAGGATCCGGCGCTGGTCTTCACCCAGGGCGCGGTGCTGCTGCGCCCCGGCGCGCCGAGCCGTGAGGGCGAAGCGCAATTCCTGCGCGAAACACTGGCCGCGCACTTTCCCGTGCTGCTCGAACAGAACGAGGGCTTCGCCGATGGCGGCGACGTTCTGGTGATGCCGGACCGGGCCCATATCGGCCTCAGCGCCCGCACCGACCGGCAAGGCGCCGAAGTGCTGATCGGCCTGCTGGACCGGCTGGGAATCGCGGCGAATGTCGCCGAAACCCCGCCCGAAGTCCTCCATCTCAAGACCGCAAGCTCGTTGATCGACGAGGAGACCGTGCTCGCTACCCGCCCGCTGGTGCAAAGCGGGATCTTCGCAAACTACCGCGTGATCGAAGTGCCCGAAGGCGAGGAAGGCGGGGCCAACGTGCTGCGCGTGTGTGATCGGCTGCTGGTCGGGGCGGACTATCCCCGGCTGATCGAACTGCTCGATGGCTTTGGGCCCCAGGTTGTCCCGATGCCCAATGCGGCAATTGCGATGATCGATGCCGGGTTCACCTGCATGTCGCTGCGCTGGCGGGCAGCGATTTGATCTGCCGCATTGTCCGCCCCGGGCATGTGACGCCTTCTGCCAAGACAAAGGCCTGGCGCATCGCCTAGACAGGCCGCAAGGAATGCTCTTTCGAAAGGTCATGTCATGAAGAGGCTCAAAGCTCTCCTTCCGCTCGCCCTGCTGCTTTCCGGCGGCGCGCTGATTGCCACTGCGGCGCAGGCGCAGTTCGGCGGGCTTGGTTCGGTGGTGAAAGCGCTACCGGTCAAGGCCCCGCCGGTGCCCAATCTGCTGAGCGGTCCGGCCCCGGTTTCGACCAATATCAAGGACGCGATCTTTGGCGACCCTTCGACCGACAGATTCACGCCGCCAATGGCTGTGCGCGATCTGACCGGTTTGCCGCGCAGCGCGGAAGGCGGCTTCGTGCTGGCGCCGGGCTATTACCGGATGCACGCGCAAAGCTATTGCCTGCACGCTGGCACCTATGGGCCGGGCGGGGGCGACGGCTATCTCTACGCGCCGGTCAAGGGATCGGCCAAGGAGGCGGTGACGAGCATCTTGCGCAATTCGGTCGCCCATCCCGAGATTGAGCAGCGCGATATCCAGCTGCTGCTGTGGGCGATCGTCGCGCGGGCCAAGTTCGAGGATCTCGACATGCGGCTCAAGGGCGTGGCCGCGGTGTTGCTCTCGAAGAAGCAACTCGCCACGCTCAATCGCTCGGCGCTTGGCGTGCTGACCAGCCCGCAGCTCGCCTCGGTCACCGGCGGCCTGCCGGGGCCGGTGCGCAAGGTGGTCGAGGCTGAAAGCCGGATGCGCGGTCTGCTTTCCACCCCCGGATCATCCTATGCCGATATCGAGCGGGTCGCGGTGCTGGGCGGGATCGCCCCGCGCGGCGAGGGCAGCATCGATCTGCCCGCCAGCCGCTGGTCCAAGCATCCCGACGGGTTCTGGGTGCGTTACAAGCCCAACGGCTATAGCAACACCTGGGTCGAGATCTGGGTTCCGCAAGGCAGCGCCGGAGTGGGCAAGACCTATGACCCGGGCAGCGTGATCGCGGTCCCGGTCAACACTTCGCGGCAAAGGCTGGCGCAATCGGGACGGGTCTACGCGAAGTAGCCTGTTGCCGGTTTGCTTGACACATCTGTCAAGTTGTCAAGCGAGCGCTGCGATAAACATCGTTCTTAATCAGATGTATACACGCTTGCTTGACACTTGATACATTTCAGCCAAGGCGCGCTTCATTCACATTTCAAAGTACCTGCGGACGATAGCAGGATCGATTGATGTAGGAAAATCCCCCCGAAAAATTGCCTCGCCGGCATCAGACGCCCGGCAGCACGGTGAGGTTTGCACCTAGCCAGGTGAGCGCATGGCCAAGGTGTTCGGGCGTTGAATCGCGACCGACGTCGAGCGCGATGTCGGCGATGGTTACGTTCTGCAGCGCGCTGCGCCAGGCTTGATCGGCTTCGGCAAAGGCCTTGGCGATGTGGCAGGGGCGCTTGCAGTCCTCGCGTTTGGCAGCGCAGGGGCCTTGCTGACGGATTTCGGTGCACTGGAACAAAGGCTCCGGCCCGTTCAGAGCGCGGGTAACGTCCCAAAGGGTGATCTCATTGGCCGCGCGGGCGAGGGCATAGCCACCGGTCTTGCCGCGACTGGTGCGCACAATCCCGGCCTTGCTCAGCGCCTGCATCTGCTTGGCCATATAGGGCGCGGGAACCCCGTGGTAGAGGGCCAGGGCGGCCAGGCTGAGCCCGCGGCCCGGCCCCGCCGCGACCAGCAGCGCGCAGGCATGCACGGCCCATTCCACGCCCTGGCTCAATCGCATCGCTTGCCAGCCTCCTTTAATGCGGATAATAGATATCCGAATTGAATCGCAAAGGAAAGGACCTTCGCCATGTGGGGCAAACCTGACGCGCTGGACCGGCTGGCGCAAGTGCTGGTGGCATTGGCCGCGCTGATCGCGCTGGGCAACGGGCTGTTCATGCTGGCCGATCCGCTGGGCTGGTATGAATGGCTGGGGACGGTCAAGGCCACCGGTCCGGCCAACGGGCATTTCATTCGCGATATCGGGCTGGCCTATCTGATCTGTGCGGTCTTGCTGGGCTATGGGGCGGGTAACCTGCCGATGCGCTGGGGCAGCGCGCTGGCGGGGGCGGGGTGGCTGTTGCTGCATGGCGCGCTGCATGTCTGGGAAGTGGCCAAGGGGCTCTGTTCGCCGGGCATTTTCTGGAGCGAAGCACCCGGAACGCTGGGTCCGCCACTGATTGCCTTGGCCGGGATCGGCTTGCAGATGGCGCGCCAACGGATCTCGCCCGGACCCTTGCCGGTGCGCCTGTTCATACCGCTGGCTGACAGGATGACCTGGCATCTCGCCCCCAACTTGGCGGACTTCGCGGCGGCACCCGGGCACCTGGCCGAAAAATTCGCGCAGTTCATGCCCCTCAACACCCACCAACATGCCGCCAGCGCCGAGCAGGTCGCGATGGCCCGGCTGGGCGGGGTGATGGCGGAAGACTGCGGCCCCTGCGTGGAAATTGCGGCGCGCGGGGCATTGCAGGGCGGGGTGCTGCGCGAAACGGTCCAGGCCGCGCTCGATGGCAAGCTTCCCGCCGGTCCGGCGCGGCAGGCCTTTGCTTTCGCCCAGGCGATCGCGCTGCACGATCCGGCGGTCGACGAACTGGGCGATGCCATCGAGGCCGAACATGGCCGCGCGGTGCGCACCGAGCTGACTGTCGCCGCAGCCACGGTCAGTGTCCACCCGGCCTTCAAGCGCGGGCTGGGCTATGCGCAAAGCTGCTCGGTACACCGCTTTGTGCTCTGAGCGCGATTTCCCTTTCGCAAGTGCAGCAAATGCTTGACTCTTCCCTGCCTTGCGGCAGTCATGGCGGGGAAGGGAAGTACAGGCATGAATCACTCGCCGCCGTGCTTTGACGAGATGTTCGCCGAAGATGGCAGCGTGCGGCCGGCCTATGCCGGTTATCGCGAGTGGCTTCATGGCCAGGATGCCGCCTCGCTGCGCCGCAAGGGGCTTGAGGCGGAGAGCTTTTTCCGCCGCACCGGGATCACTTTCAACGTCTATGGTGACAATGCCGGCGAGGAACGGCTGATCCCGTTCGACATGGTGCCGCGGATCATTTCCGCACACGAATGGCGCAAACTGGTGAAGGGGATCGAGCAGCGGGTGCGCGCGCTCAATGCCTTCCTGCACGATATCTACCACCGCCAGGAAGTGATCCGCGCGGGCCGCGTGCCGCAGCGGCTGATTGCGGACAATGCCGCCTTCCTGCCGCAGATGCTGGGCATGGCGGTGCCCGGCGGGGTCTATACCCACATCGTCGGGATCGACCTGGTGCGGACCGGGCCAGATGATTTCATGGTGCTGGAAGACAATGCCCGCACCCCGTCGGGCGTGTCCTACATGCTCGAAAACCGCGAAACGATGATGGCGATGTTCCCGGAACTGTTCACACGCGTGAACGTGCGCCCGGTTTCGGACTATCCGCGGCGTCTGGCCAAGAGCCTGGCCGCTTGTGCGCCGGCTTGTGCCGGGGAGCGACCGACCGTCGCGGTGCTGACGCCGGGGGTCTACAATTCGGCCTATTTCGAGCACGCCTTCCTGGCCGACCAGATGGGTGCCGAACTGGTCGAAGGCAGCGACCTGCGCGTGGTCGATGGCCGGGTGGCGATGCGCACCACGCAGGGTTATCAGCCGATCGACGTGCTCTATCGCCGGGTCGATGATGATTTCCTCGATCCGCTCAGCTTCAATCCCGCCTCGAAACTGGGCGTGCCCGGGATCATGGACATCTACCGCGCCGGGGGGATCACCATCGCCAATGCGCCGGGCACCGGAATTGCCGACGACAAGGCGATCTACTCGTTCATGCCCGAGATCGTCGAATTCTACACCGGCGAGAAGCCGATCCTCTCCAACGTTCCGACCTGGCGCTGCGCCGAAAAGGACAGTCTGGCCTATGTGCTCGAAAACCTGGCCGACCTGGTGGTCAAGGAAGTCCACGGTTCGGGCGGTTATGGCATGCTGATCGGCCCGACCAGTTCGAAGAAAGAGATCGAAGCCTTCGCCGCCAAGCTGCGGGCCAAGCCGGACAATTACATCGCCCAGCCGACCCTGGCGCTGTCGACCGTGCCGATTTTCGCCAAGGCGGGCCTGACCCCGCGCCATGTCGACCTGCGGCCGTTCGTGCTGGTCTCGCCGCAAGGGCTCGACATCACTCCGGGCGGGTTGACCCGGGGGGCGCTCAAGCAGGGCAGCCTGGGGGTCAATTCGTCGCAAGGCGGGGGCACCAAGGACAGCTGGGTGCTGGAAGACTGATGGTGAACGCCGCGCGAACCGCCACATCTAAAGCCCCTCCCCTTCAGGGGAGGGGTTGGGGTGGGGTCTGTCCGCCTTTCCAAACGTTGCGAGTGGGGACAAACCCCACCCCCAACCCCTCCCCTGAAGGGGAGGGGCTTTCATGCTAGGCCGGACCGCCAACGGGGCTTACTGGATGGCCCGCTACCTCGAACGCGCGGAAAATACCGCGCGGCTGATCGAGGCGGGGTTCCGCATGGCGCTGACCCGCGATGCGGCGATGGCGCAGGAAGAGTGGAAGTCGGTGATTACCACCCTGGGCCAGAGCCGCGCCTACGAGGCCGCCTATGGTCCCGACTATGCTGGCGAACGGGTCTGGAACTACCTGCTGCGCGATCGTGCCAACCCCGGTTCGGTGCTGGCCCAGATCGAAGGGGCGCGGACCAATGCCCGCTCAGTCCGCACCGCGCTGACCCGCGAGGTCTGGGAAGCGATCAACGAGGCCTGGATGGTGCTCAAGGACTTGCTCGCACGCCCGGTCCGCGAAGGCGCGCTGGGCCAGGTACTCGCCGCGATCCGCCGCCAGGCCACGCAAGTGCGCGGCACGTTCGATGGCACCATGCTGCGCAACGAAAACTACAATTTCACCCGGATCGGTACCTTCATTGAGCGCGGCGACAGCACGGCGCGGATCCTTGACGTGAAGTACTACGTGCTGCTGCCCTCGCTGGCCTGGGTCGGGTCGAGCCTCGACAATGTCCAGTGGGAATCGGTGCTGCGTTCGGTGGCGGGAGAGCGCGCCTATCGCTGGCTCAATGCCGGATCGATCGATCCCAGGGGGATCGCAGAATTCCTGCTGCTCGACCAGCGCTTCCCGCGCTCCTTGCACTTCTGCGTCGACAAGTTGCGCTCAAATCTGGCTGGCCTCGCCCACCAATACGGGCATGAGTCCGAGGCGCACGAGTTGCTGCGCGCGCTGGGCACCCAGTTCCACCAGACCACGATCGAACAGGTATTCGAAAGCGGGCTGCACGAATTCATCCAGGCCTTCATCAGGGCCAACCAGCAGGTCGCCCAGGCGATCGAGCGCGATTATCGGTTCTATGCATGAGGCTGCGGATCGAACATACCACGCGTTATGAATTCGCCCAGCCGGTCGCGCATGGGTTGCAGCGGTTGCGGCTGACGCCCAAGAACACCCAGGGGCAAAAGGTGCTCGACTGGCAGATGCGCTTCACCGGCGCACAGGCCGAGGTGGAATACGACGACCACAACCACAATCGCACCGTGCTGGTTTTGGTCGAGCCTGGCGCGCGCTCGGTCGAGGTGCACAGCGAAGGGCTGGTCGCCACCGCTGACAGTTCCGGGATCATGGGGCAGCATTCGGGGCACATGCCGATGTGGGCGTTCCTGGCCCAGTCGGCATTGACCCGGCCAGGCCTCAGGATGCGTGCGATCATGGCCGCGCTGGATGTGCCGCGCGGCGAGACACTGCCGATGCTGCACCGGCTCTCGGCATTGATTGTCGAGGCGGTACGCTATGCGCCCGGCGAAACCGAGGTTCACACCAGCGGCGAGGAGGCCGCCGCGCTGGGGCTGGGGGTCTGCCAGGACCACGCCCACATCTTCATCGGCGCGGCCCGCGCGGCGGGCGTGCCGGCGCGCTACGTTTCGGGCTATCTGATGATGAACGACCGGACCGAGCAGGAAGCCAGTCACGCCTGGGCCGAAGCCCATATCGATGGGCTGGGCTGGGTCGGGTTCGATGTCTCGAACCGGATCAGCCCGGACGAGCGCTATGTCCGCGTCGCCACCGGCCGCGACTACCGCGAAGCGGCGCCGGTAACGGGAATGAGCTACGGAGCTGGGGAAAGCTTGCTGCAAGTTCGCCTGGCGGTTGAACAACAGCATGCCGAGCAGTAGGCGGGCAAGAGCACCACGCTCCAAGGGGGGAATGCCTGCGTGACCTATTGTGTCGGAATGTTGCTCGACAAAGGGCTGGTGCTGATGAGCGACACCCGGACCAACTCGGGCGTCGACAATATCTCAGTGTTTCGCAAGATGCATTGCTGGTCGGTCCCCGGCGAGCGGATTATTTCGATCATGACCGCGGGCAACCTGGCTACCACGCAAGGGGTGATCAGCCAGATCGAGGAACGCAACAAGGCCCATTCGGAGCGGCATAATTCGCTGCTTGAGGCCGATACGATGTTCCAGGTGGCGACCGCAGTCGGCACGATTCTGCGCGAAACCATCGCCTCCAGCACCCAGCGCAACGGCGAGGAAGCCGCGAGCACCTTTACCGCCTCGATGATCGTCGCCGGGCAGATCAGGGGCGGCGAACCCCGGCTGTTTCTGGTCTATCCCGAAGGCAATTTCATCGAGGCGAGCTTCGACACCCCGTTCTTCCAGATCGGCGAGACCAAGTACGGCCGCCCGATCATCATCCGCGGCTATGACCGCGACATGAGCTTTGAGGATGCGGTCAAACTGCTGATGGTCAGCTTCGATTCGACCATCAAGGCCAACCTTTCGGTCGGGCTGCCGCTTGACCTGATGGTGATCGAACGCGACAAGTTCGAACCCGGCCACCAGCGCCGAATCAAGGCCGACGATCCCTATTACCAGGCGGTTTCGGCGGGCTGGAGCGAGGCTCTCAAAAACGCCTTCCACGCGCTGCCGGACTACAGTTTTCTTAGCAAGTGAACATCGTCGCAGTCCCGCTCCCGGTCGGTTCCCTGCTGGAAAGCTATCCTGCGGCGGGCGGCTATGTCGATTGCTTCAGCGCCGAAGTGCCGCGCCCGGTATCGCTGCCGCAATTGATCGAAGCCTTCTACACCAGCCGCGCCTTCCGGCCCGAGCGTTGGCTGATCGGCGCGCTGCTGGGTAAGCGTGCCAGCAATGCCGACGTTGCCCGGCTGGCCGCGGGCGAGGCCGAACGCTTTTCCGCCTGGAGCGTCGAGGCACGCCGCGAAGACCAGATCCTGCTGTGCGATTACCAGGGCCGGACCCGTTCGTGGCTGATGGTCGCGCCGGTGCCGGGCGGGACGCAACTCCACTTTGGATCGGCCGTGGTCAAACCCGGCGACCCGGTGTTCAAGGCGCTGCTAGGATTTCACCGGTTCTACTCGCGCGTTCTTCTCAAGGGCGCGGTGCGGAATCTCTAGCGGCAGGCCTTCCGCCCGCCCACCTCAAGGTGAAGATGATTGCGGTGCGCCGGGTTGTAGTTCGGCCCCAGCACCATGCCAAAGCGCTTGCAGGCGCTGGTGTGAATTGTGCTGAAGAAGCGGCGCACTTGCGGCGAATTGTCTTCCCAGTTGTCAGCTACGGTGATCCGCCGTCCATCGGCCAGGACGAAGCCCGAAACGTCGATCGCATCGGCCCGGGCATGGCCGCTGCGGCGGGCCGAGCCGGCGATGTTGCGGCAATTGTAGGTGCCCATTGTTTCGATCTTGACCAGCGGGCTGCCCAGGATCTGCTGCGCCGCGCGGTCCACCCCAAAGCGGGCCCAGCCGGCGAATGTATCGGCCAGGGTGCAGGTCATCGGGCCAAGGTTTGACAGCCTGAGCCGCTTGGTATCGCTGCGCAGGCTGGCCAGCTTGACCGCGCTGACCGCCGAACAGCCGCCGCCGTAGTAGGCATCGGGCAGCGGGGTGAAGGCGGCGGCGCGGCTGCCCAGATCGGCCATGCAGGTCTGGGCATCGGGATTGACCACCACCGGCGCGGCCGACCTTGCCACCGCGGCCTTGCGCGGCGCCTGGTCCTGCGGGATCATCGAGCAAGCGCTCGCCAGCAGGGCGGGGATCACGATGAGAAGCCTCGTGCGCATGGGGCAAGAATGCGCCAGACTTGGTTAACAAGTCCTAAGCGTATCCCGCATAGCTATGTGGAAACGACGAAGCGTGCGGACATTGCCTTGACTTGCTGCACTGCATCATCCAACGCGGCGCCGGGCCACGCGGTCCCAACGCCGCGCGTGCTCTCTGTAAGGAGAGACTACATGACTGCTTCTACCCTGCCGGCGCGCAAGCCTGCGCGTCCGTTCTTTTCTTCCGGTCCCTGCGCCAAGCCGCCCGGATATTCCCCCAGCAAGCTCCAGACCGAAAGCCTTGGGCGCTCACACCGTGCGAAGATCGGCAAGTCGCGCTTGTCGTACTGCATCGACCTGATGCGCGAAGTGCTGCAGCTGCCCGATACGCACCGGATCGGGATCGTTCCCGGAAGCGATACCGGCGCGTTCGAAATGGCGATGTGGACGATGCTGGGCGCGCGCGGGGTGACTTGCCTCGCCTGGGAAAGCTTCGGCGAAGGCTGGGTGACCGACGCGGTCAAGCAATTGCAGCTCGAAACCACAGTCCACCGCGCCGACTATGGCCAGCTGCCCGATCTTTCCAAGATCGATTTCGCCGACGACGTGCTGTTCACCTGGAACGGCACCACCAGCGGTGTGCGCGTGCCCGATGGGACATGGATCCCGGAAACCCGTGAAGGCCTGACCTTCGCCGACGCGACCAGCGCGGTCTTTGCCTATGATATCCCGTGGGACAAGATCGACGTTGCCACTTTCAGCTGGCAGAAAGTGCTGGGCGGCGAGGGCGGCCACGGCGTGCTGATCCTGGGCCCGCGCGCGGTCGAACGGCTGGAGCAATACACCCCCGCCTGGCCGCTGCCCAAGCTCTTTCGCCTGACCTCGAAAGGCAAGCTTTCCGAAGGCGTGTTCAAGGGCGAGACGATCAACACCCCCTCGATGCTCGCGGTCGAAGACGCGATCTTTGCGCTGGAGTGGGCCAAATCGGTCGGCGCCCTTGAGGGGCTCAAGGCGCGCTGCACGGCCAATTCGGATGCGCTGGCCAAGATTGTTGCGACACGCGATTGGCTCGGTCACCTGGCGGTGGATCACGGGATTCGTTCGAAGACTTCGGTCTGCCTGACCGTCGCGGGCGCCGACGAGGCCTTTATCAAGGCCATGGCCGGCGCGCTCGAAAAGGAAGGCGCGGCCTACGACATCGCCGGCTACCGCGATGCCCCGCCGGGCCTTCGGATCTGGTGCGGTGCAACGGTCGAGACCGCCGATATCGAAGCGCTCGGCCCGTGGCTCGACTGGGCCTACCATTCCATCAAGCAATAAGCCGTCGTCCCCGCGAACGCGGGGACCGCTGGCCTCCCCAATCCACCCCTGCTTCCGGCGGCCAACGGTCCCCGGTCAAGCCGGGGACGACGAACTGGAACCCAAATCATGACCAAGCCCCGCGTACTCATTTCCGACAAGATGGACCCCAACGCTGCCGCGATCTTTCGCGACCGCGGCTGCGAGGTCGATGAAATCACCGGTGAAACTCCCGAACAACTGATCGCCCGCATCGGCGACTATGACGGCCTTGCGATCCGCAGCTCGACCAAGGTCACGCCTGCCGTCCTCGCCGCCGCGAAGAACCTCAAAGTGATCGGCCGCGCCGGGATCGGGGTCGACAATGTCGATATCCCCGCCGCTTCGGCGCAGGGCGTGGTGGTGATGAACACGCCGTTCGGGAATTCGATCACCACCGCCGAACACGCGATCGCGCTGATGTTCGCGCTGGCCCGCCAGATCCCCGAAGCCAATGCCCAGACCCAGGCTGGCAAATGGCCCAAGAACGACTTCATGGGGGTCGAGCTGACCGCCAAGACGCTGGGACTGATCGGTGCGGGCAACATCGGTTCGATCGTCGCTGCCCGCGCGCTGGGGCTGAGGATGAAGGTCGTGGCCTTCGATCCGTTTCTGACACCCGAACGCGCGATCGAAATGGGGGTCGAGAAGGTCGAGCTCGACACGCTGCTCGCCCGCGCCGACTTCATCACGCTGCACACCCCGCTGACCGACCAGACCCGCAATATCCTCTCGGCCGAGAACCTCGCCAAGACCAAGAAGGGCGTGCGGATCATCAACTGCGCGCGCGGTGGCCTGATCGACGAGGCAGCGCTCAAGGCTGCGCTCGACTCTGGTCATGTCGCGGGCGCGGCGCTCGACGTGTTCCAGACCGAACCGGCCAAGGAATCGCCGTTGTTCGGTACGCCGGGCTTCATCTGCACCCCGCACCTGGGCGCCAGCACCAACGAGGCGCAAGTCAACGTCGCGATGCAGGTGGCCGAGCAGATGGCCGACTACCTGGTCAATGGAGGAGTTACCAACGCGCTCAACATGCCCAGCCTCTCAGCCGAGGAAGCGCCCAAACTCAAGCCCTACATGGCGCTGGCCGAACGGCTGGGCAGCCTGGTCGGCCAACTGACCACTGGCTCGATCCCGCGGATCTCGATCCATGTCGAAGGCGCCGCAGCCGAGCTCAACATCAAGCCGATCGTCGCCGCCGTGCTGGCCGGATTTCTGCGTGTGCAATCGGACACGGTCAACATGGTCAACGCTCCGTTCCTGGCCAGGGAACGCGGCATGGAAGTTCGCGAGATCAGAAACGAGAAGGAAGGCGATTACCACACGCTGGTGCGCGTTTCGGTCAAGACCGAAGCGGGCGAGCGTTCGGTCGCGGGCACCCTGTTCTCCAACCGCGAACCGCGGCTGGTCGAACTGTTCGGGATCAAGGTCGAGGCCGAGCTCGAAGGCCACATGATGTATATCGTCAACGAGGACGCCCCCGGTTTCATCGGCCGGATCGGGACGCTGCTGGGCGAGAATTCGATCAACATCGGCACTTTCAATCTTGGACGCCGCGATGCCGGGGGCGAGGCTGTGCTGCTGCTTAGCGTCGACAGTCCGGTCAGCGGGGAACTGCTGAGCCAGGTCCGCAACTTGCCCGGCGTCAAACGGGCGATGGCGCTGGCGTTTTAGGGAAGTGGGGGGGCTGGGGAACAAGACCCTAACCCCACAACCGTTCGTGCCCAGCGCAGTGGGGGGGGCGCGGGGAAGGGAGGGACCCGGCGAAGCGCGGGGGCCACGGGGGTTTTTTTCGTGGTAACAGAACCACGGGGCGCAACGTGGGGAACCCACCCGGCCCGTTGG
>JANPMA010000039.1:0-9057 GCA_031422595.1 Novosphingobium sp.
CTCGCATGGGGTCCCGGGCGGCGCGATCAGCAGCCAGGGCTTCGGCGAAACCAACAACCGCGTGCCGACCGCCGATGGCGTTCGCGAACTGCAGAACCGCCGGGTGGAAATCACCTACGGTCCGGGTTCGGGCATGTAAGCCCCCAGGGTCTTGCCAACGCCTTCACAGGCAAACGAATTGGGGGCCGGAGCAATCCGGCCCCTTTTTCTTTATGATCTGAGCCGAGTTGGTTTAGTGAAGGCGGTCATGAAACTCCTATCCGCCATAGCCCTCGTCCCGGTCCTCGCCAGCTGCACAAGCATCGGCCAGGTGCCAACCCAGAGACTGGCCAGCGCCGCCTTGAAGCACGCGAACGGCACACCGGCCGGAACTGTGATTGTCGCCGCAGCGGGAGATGCTGTGACCGTCACGGTCGTCGTTGCCGGGCTGGCGCAAGGTGCCCACGGGCTGCATCTGCACGCAGTCGGCAAGTGCGAGGCCCCGTCCTTCACCAGCGCCGGGCCGCACCTCAACCCCCATGCCGTCCAGCACGGTACTGCCAACCCGGCCGGAAGCCACCTGGGCGATCTGCCCAGCATCACTGCCAATTCACTGGGCGCCGGAACGGTCACCGCCACCCTGCGTGGGACCCGCGCCGAGGTAGAAGCTGCGCTGTTCGATGCAGACGGCACCGCGATCGTCGTTCACGCCGATCCTGACGACAACCGCACCGATCCCAGCGGCAACAGCGGCGCGCGGATCGCCTGCGCGGTGCTAAGGCGCTAGTCCGCCTCGCCCGCGCGCTCGGCCCGGCTGGCTTCAGCAGCGGGTACGGCGCGGTAGGCATAGAGCAGCAGGCCTACTGCCACCGGTGCCGTAACCAGCAAGGCCAGGATCCCGGCGCGCAGGTTGCCCTGCAGCTTGCCGTCCACCATGCTCCCCATCAGATCCGAAATCTGGCCAACGAAATAGGGCCCGAACGACAGCCCGACCAGGGTGGTGCCCAGGAAGAAGGCCGCAGTCGCGGTTCCCCGCATCCGGGTCAACACCAGGTCCTGAGTGGTCGCTGCCGCCGCACCCAGGGCCGCCGCGCCGCACAGCCCAGCGATAAAGGTCATCACGTAGAACTGGAGCGGATCCTGAGTGGTAAAGGCCAGCCAGATCGGCACGACCGGGGCCACGACCCCGAACATGATCACCAGGATCCGCCCCGCGGGATTGCGCGTCCGCAGCGCGTCGGCGATCCGTCCCCCCGCAATCACCCCCAGAAAGCCGGACAGCGCGCCGTTCGCGCCCAGCACCCAGGCCAGTTCCTGCTTGGGAATATGCAGCACGGTTTCGGCGTAGGGTGCCGACCAGAACGACAGCGCATAGGACACGAACGCGATCAGGCCATAGCCCAAGGTCGTGCAAATGAACGCCGGGGTTCCCCAGATCAGCCGAAAAGTCGCCGGGTCGCGCGCGCGCAGGTCGCTGGCCCAGGAAAAGACCGCGTAGTATCCGAAGCCGACCGCCGACCACTGCGGCAGATTATGGGTCAGGCCGATCATCATCCATGAAAACAGGAAAAGCCCCGCCGCGGCGCCAAGGTTGATCGCCAGCGCCAAGGGCCCACGCCGCCAGGCACCAAGCACCGTGAACGGCGGGACGATTGCCGACAGGTCCTGCAGGAACAGCGCGAAAGGCCTGGCCGCGCGCGGGCGATTCTCTCCCTCCATCGCTCCGCGGGCCGGCTCCCTGATCGTCGCCACCCACAGCGCCACCAGCAGCCCGGGCAAGCCTACCGCCAGGAAGGCCGCCTGCCATCCTGCGAGACCGAGCGGGGGATCGGAGGGATAAGCCTGGCTCCAGGCCTGCATGATCCAGGCCCCGATGAACAGCGAGACCCCGCCCCCCAGGTACAGCCCCGAGGAGTAGATCGCGAGCGCGGTGGCGCGCTGGCGCTTGGGGAAATAGTCCGAGATCAGCGAATAGGCGGTCGGGCTGGCGGTCGCTTCGCCCACACCCACGCCCATCCGGGCCAAGGTCAGCGTCCAGCGGTTGTTGGCGAAGCCCGACAGCGCGGTCATTGCCGACCACAGCGCCAACCCCGCGCTGAGCAGGCGGACCCGGTGCCAGTTGTCGGCCAGCCGCCCCAGCGGGATCCCGAACAAGGCATAGAACACGGCAAAAGCCGCCCCGCCCAGAAAGCCCATCTCGCTATCGTTCAGCTGCAGGTCGCGCTTGATGTCGACCGCCAGGATGCTGACGATCTGCCGGTCGATGAAGTTGAGCACATAGACCAGCACCAGGATTGTCAGGACATACCAGCTATATCCGCTGGCCCGGTCCTGCGCCGCCGCAGGCGCTTGCTGCTTGTCCAAACCCATTCTCCTCAATCAGGCAGCGTAGCGGGTCGGATCGACCAGCCCGGCCCCAGCAAATCCTTCGCGCCTCAGCCGGCAGCTGTCGCACAGCCCGCAAGCAGCGCCATCGGCCTGCGGGTCATAGCACGACCAGCTCATCCCTGCTTCAAGCCCGAGCCGCGCCGCTTCGCGGGCGATCTCGGCCTTGCCGAGGTACTGTAGCGGGGCGTGGATCGTGAACTCCCCGCCTTCGGCCCCGGCCTTGGTCGCCAGCCGCGCCAGATCGGCAAAGCCTTTGATGAATTCGGGGCGGCAATCGGGGTAGCCCGAATAGTCGAGTGCGTTGACCCCGATGAAGACATCGCTTGCGCCCAGCGCCTCGGCCCAGGCCAGGGTCAGCGAGAGGAACACCAGGTTGCGCGCCGGGACGTAAGTGACCGGAATCGCTTCACCCACCCCGCCTTTGGGAACGTCGATATCGGCGGTCAGCGCCGATCCTCCGAACTGGCTGAGGTCAAGCGGCAGGATCACGTGACGTTCTGCACCAACTGCCTGCGCGATCGTTCGCGCAGCTTCGATCTCGCAGCGGTGGCGCTGGTTATAGTCGATCGTCAGCGCCTGGATCTGAAAACCTGCCTCACGCGCGAGGCCTGCGCAGACCATCGAATCGAGCCCGCCCGAAAGCAGCACGACCGCCTTGCGGCCTGTACCTGGGTGAGCTGGCGACATCAGCTTGGGCTAGCCGCTGCTTGGCGGCGTGGCAATGGCTTCAAGCGCCGGTGCAGTCCCCGATCCGTCGGGCTTCGGCGGTGATCGCGAAGGGCAGGCCATTGACGATACCCTGGCTCTGGATCTGGACCAGCCGGTTGGTCTCGCGCCGGACCTCGGTGCGGCCATAGCCGCGTCCGCGGCAGGTGTACTGAACCACAACTTCAGCGGGACTGTCGGTCACGACATAGCTTTCGCACGGCAGCCCGGGATGGCGCAGCTGGATCAGCCGCCGCCCGCTTTGCAGACAGATGCGCTGCGCCACTGCGCCGCTGCGCTCGCGCAGTTCCCAGCGCCCGCTTTCGAGCTGGTCGAGCATGGCAAGCGAAGGCCCGCCGCCAAAGGCCGGCGCGGCAAGGGCCAGCAGACCCGCCGCAGCGGCCTTGGCCAGTCCCAACTTGAGCTTTCCCAACTGCATTGTCCTTCGCGCGATACGTCTGCACATCTGGCCCTCCGCAACCCGAAACGCTTGTATCCACGCGTCAGGTGTCGGCCAAACGTGCCGTTTTATCGACGAATGGTTGAACCTAAGCTGAAAGCTCGAACAATCGCGAGCAGAATGCGCAGTCGACCACGATCAGTCCGGCCTCGTTACGCATCTCGTCGCGGTCGGCCTCGGGGAACTGGCCGATCACCGACTGGTAGTGCTCGACGCTGCAGCGGCAGCCGCGCTGGAGCGGTCCGCCCAGTTCGAAACGGACTTCGTCTTCCGCGTGGAACAGCCGCCAGACCAGTGCTTCGAGCGAGAGGTCTGGATCGACCAATTCGTCGTGACGGAGCGAACCGGCCAGCGCGGCGACATGCTCCCATTCGGGATGGTCGAGCCGGACATGCAGCCGCTCGCGCCCCTCTTCGCCTTCGGGCAAGTGCTGGACCAGCAGCCCGCCCGCAACACAGCCCGAGGGATCGCTGCGCACCGCGACGCGGATCAGCGTTGGCACCTGTTCGGACTGGAAAAAATAGGCCTGGCAAGCCTCGGCCAGCGAGGCGCCCTCAAGCGGCACGATCCCCTGATAACGTTGACCGGTGGTCGCGAGGTCAAAAGTGAGCGCCAGGTACCCTTTGCCGAACAACGCGTAGAGTGATGGGTTGACCCCCAGCGCCGCGAGCTGATCGGCGTCATGCCGGACATAGCCGCGCAGCTCGCCGCCGCGGTAATCGCAGACCAGCAGGTCGACGATCCCGGCCTCGGTCTGGGCCTGCATGGTCATCTGGCCGTCAATTTTCCCTTCTGGGCCATCCTTCATCAGCGAACCGACCAGCGCCGCCACTGTCAGGGCCTCGGCCAAGAGATGCTTAATCGGCAGGGGATAATCATGCGCGGCGAGGATCGTCTCGAGCACCGGGCCAAGCCGCACCACCCGCCCGCGCGCATCTCGCCCCGGCAGCGTGAAGCTCATCACCCGGTCATAGCCGGTCTCGCCCGCTTCGATGTGCTGCGGCGCGCTCACAGCTGGCCGAAGACCCAGCGCAGAATGCTCTTCTGCGCATGGATCCGGTTTTCCGCTTCGTCCCAGACCGCCGAGTGCGGACCGTCGATCACTTCATTCGTCACTTCCTCGCCGCGGTGCGCGGGCAGGCAGTGGAGGAACAGCGCATCGCTGGCGGCATGGGCGATCAGGGCTTCGTTCACCCGGTAGGGTGTCATCGCGGCGACCCGTGCTTCGGCGCCAGTCTGGCCCATCGAGACCCAGCTATCGGTCACCACCACTGCTGCGCCGGCCACGGCCTCTTGCGCCGAGCGGGTCAGCGTGATCCCCGCGCCCTGTTCGCGCGCGCGGGTCACATAGCGCATGTCGGGATCGTAGCCTTCGGGCACGGCAATCCGGACGTTGAACTTCATCAGCCCGGCCGCCTCGACAATCGAGCTCAGCACATTGTTGCCATCGCCCAGCCAGGCGAGTTCAAGACCAGGCAGCGCCTTGCCGTGTTCGATGATCGTCTGCAGGTCGGCGACGATCTGGCAGGGGTGCGACTGGTCGGTCAGCCCGTTGATCACCGGCACATCGGCGTAATGCGCCAGTTCCTCGACCTTGGCGTGGTCGTGGGTGCGGATCATGATTCCATCGACCATCCGGCTGAGCACCCGGGCGGTATCGGCAATGCTCTCACCGCGGCCCAGCTGGGTGCTTCCGGCCTCAAGCACCAGGGCGCTGCCGCCGAGCTGGCGCATTGCGATATCAAACGAGACGCGGGTCCGGGTCGAGGCCTTTTCAAACAGCATCGCCAGGACATGGCCGGCGAGCGGGACATCGCCATCGGGCGCGCCTTTGGGCAGGCCGGCGCGGTACGCCTTGCGCTCCATCGCGTCATTGATCATCGCCGCCAACGTATCGCCGCCGGCGTCCGACAGGTCGAGGAAATGCCGGGTCATGATCCGGCGGCCGGCGGCTGAAAGCTGGCGGCTCCGGCCGAAAGCTTGTCAAAAAATTCGTCGATATGACTGTCGTCGATCACCAGCGGCGGGACCAGCCGCAGCGTCTGGTCGCCCGCCGCGACGGTCAGCAACTGGTGGTTATCGCGCAAGTGAGCGACGAATTCGCGCGGCTCGAATTTCATCCTCACGCCCAGCATCAGCCCCGTGCCGCGGACCAGTTCGAACAGCTCGGGATAGTTGCCGATGAACTGTTCAAGCCGGCTGCGCAGCCGATCGCTTTTGGCCTGAACGTCGGCCAGGAATTCATCGTTGGCAACCGCATCGAGCACCGCTTCGCCGGCGGCGATCGCCAGCGGGTTGCCGCCATAGGTCGATCCATGAGTGCCGATCACCATCCCGCGCGCGGCCTTTTCGGTGGCGAGACAAGCCCCGATCGGAAAGCCCCCGCCCAGGCCCTTGGCAGTGGCCATCACGTCGGGTTCGATCCCATACTGCTCATAGGCATAGAGCGTGCCCGAGCGCGCCATCCCGCACTGCACTTCGTCGAGCGCCAGCAGCAGGTCATGCTCATCGGCCAATGCGCGCAGCCCGGCCATGAACTCCTGGCTGGCCGGACGGATCCCGCCTTCACCCTGGACCGGCTCGACCAGGAAGCCCGCGGTATTGGGCCCGATCGCCGCCTTGGCGCCTGCGAGATCGTCGAAATCGACATATTTGAAGCCTTCGAGCAGCGGGTAGAAACCCTTGTGCATCTTCTCCTGGCTGGAAGCGCTGATCGTCGCCAGGGTCCGGCCGTGGAAGGCGTTCTTGAAAGTGATGATCTCGTACTTGTGGTTGTTGCCCAGGTGCTGGTGATAGGCCCGCACCGTCTTGATCGCGCATTCGACCGCTTCGACCCCCGAATTGGTGAAGAACACCGTGTCGGCGAAAGTCAGGTCGACCAGCCGCTGGGCCAGGTGCTCGCCTTGCGGGCTGCCGTAGAGGTTGGAAACGTGCATCAAGGTTGCCGCCTGGCGCTGGATCGCGCCGATCAGACCTTCGTGGCTGTGACCGAGCAGGTTGACCGCGATCCCGGCCGCGAAATCGAGATAGCGGCGTCCATCTTCCCCGATCAGATGGCAGTGGTCGCCGCGCACCGGGCGAAAGCCGCAGCGGGGATAGACTGGCATGAGCGGGGTGATCGACATCGCGGTTTCCTTTTTGAAAGCCTGTATTTCGGGAATTCGAAAACGACAAATGGCGGCCCCTAAGGACCGCCATTCGCGCTTTTCTAGAGCCTCGTCCGCTCCGGGACAACCCCCGGAGCCAGAACGAAGGCAATCAACCTTGAAGCGGAGAGAGGTTGACCGCCGAGTACTTGCCTCGTCGATCGACTTCGATATCGAACTCCAGCCGGTCACCCTCGTTGAGGCCTGACATGCCCGAACGCTCGACCGCACTGATGTGCACGAATGCATCGGGCTGGCCGTCGTCGCGGGTGATAAAGCCGAAGCCCTTCATTCCGTTGAAGAACTTGACCGTACCGGACGCACGTTCGCCAGTCAGCTCACGCTGCGGCGCCTCGCGCTTCTCCACGGCGATAACATCGCCGACCACTTCGAGCTCGCTCGCCGAAATCTTGCCGCCGCGATCGACCAGCTGGAACTTGAGCTGCTGGCCTTCGGCCAGGCCTTCAAGGCCAGCGCGCTCAACCGCGCTGATGTGAACGAACACGTCTTCGCCGCCGGCATCCTGCTGGATAAAGCCGAAGCCCTTGTGCGCGTTGAAGAACTTGACCGTACCGGTGCCTTCGCCAACGACCTGGGCCGGCATGCCGCCGCCACGATCGCCGCCGCCACCGCCGCCGCCGCGTGGGCCGCCGAAGCCGCCACCACCACCGCCGCCGCCGCCGCGCGAGCCGCCACCGCTGAAGCCGCCACGATCGCCGCCGCCGAAGCCGCCGCGGTCACCGCCGCCAAAGCCGCCGCGTCCACCGCCGCCGCCGCCGCCTCCACCGAAACGGTCGCCACCGCCACCGCTTCCGCCCATGAACGGATCGAAATTGTCTTCGCCGAAACCGTCCCGCTTGTCGCGGCCACGCCCGCGACGCCCTCTATCAAAACCCATAAACTCGAACTTACCTTCGTTTCGCCCCATTCAAGACCCCCGGGGGCGCGGACGAATCGCACCGGGCGACAGGGCAGATGGGCGTAAAGCCCCCTCCTCTGCACTTTTCCACATAACCGAATCATTTGCCAATGGCGAACGGAATCAGCGCGGGGAATCCAAGGCCTCGCAACTGTGACATTTCTGCACGAAACAATGCTTCGTATTGGGGTTCATCCGCGAATCTTTGCTGCGCCTGTTCGCAGCAAGCTTGCATGGCGCGCGCCGCCTTGGCAGAGCGCGGCAACGCAGGGAGAATGCACGCAATGTTCCGCCAGCTTACCGACCGGGTCATGGCCAGCCCGCAGATCACGCTTGACCAGGTAGCTGAGGCCGCTGCGTCAGGGGTGGGCCTGGTGATCAACAACCGCCCCGAAGATGAAAGCGACGACCAGACCCCCGGCGATGCGATCGAAGCGGCCGCGCGCGCGGCGGGGATGGACTATCTCGCGATTCCGGTGACCCATGCCGGCTTCTCCGAAAGCCAGGTCAAAGCGATGGCCAAGGCGCTGGCCTCCACCGACAAGAAGGTGCTGGCCTATTGCCGCTCGGGTACGCGCTCGACCCTGCTGTGGGCGCTGGCCGAGGCGAGCCGCGGGCAAAGCCCCCACGCGCTGACCGCCGCCGCTGCCCAGGCTGGCTATGATCTGGCCCCGGTCCGCGCCTTGATGGACATGCTGGCGGCCGGGGAGGGCTGAGCGGCGATGCTGGGACAATTGCTGCAAATCGCCGGATCGCTGCTGGGCATCGCGTTCCTGGCCGGGCTGTGCTGGAAACTGGGCCTGGGCGCGGACGTGCGGATCGGCTCCGAAGACGAGGCGCGGCGGCTGGCAGCTGAGGCGCTGTGCGGGTTCGAGGCGACTGATCTCGCGCTCGACCGCGCGGGGATCGGGGCGCTGCTGCGCGACCGGCAAGGCCGGGTGATGCTGCTGCGCCGCCACGGCGCCCAGTTCGCCTCGCGCCTGCTCGACAGCCATGCCTTCGCCCGGCTCGACCGCAATTTCCTGACCATCGGCACCGGCGAGACCAGTTTCGGCAAGATCACGCTCGACCTGGGTTCCAAGGCCCAGGTCTGGGCCAGCAGCCTGCGTCATCTCGGGGGGCGGCCCAATGCCTGATTTCAATCCGGTCGACTATGCGGTCCCCTTCTTCATCGTGCTCGTGCTGATCGAGATGGTCTGGGCGCGGGCCAAGGCGCCTGAGAAGTATGAGCCGCACGATACGCTGATCTCGCTTGCGATGGGAATGGGCTCGACCGTGGCCGGGCTGCTGACCGGCGGGCTGATCGCCGCGCTCTATTTCGCGATCTACCCGTTCCGCCTGCTCGATATCGGCTGGCAGTGGTGGGCCTGGATCCTGTGCTTTGTGCTCGACGACATGGCCTATTACTGGTTCCACCGCTTTGCCCACCGGGTCCGCTGGATGTGGGCGAGCCACGTCAA
>JANPMA010000040.1:0-5785 GCA_031422595.1 Novosphingobium sp.
GCCCACACCAACCTGACCCGCTCGGCGGCAAAGTCGCGCGGCGGCTTTGGCTCCAGCGGGCGATCGTTCGGCGGCGGACGCTCCTAGGCGGTGAAACGGCAGAGCGTAACACCGCGTGACAACTGGCAGCACGCGGTCGAACAGCTGGGGCTGATCTGGCACAGCGACGCCGACGGACCCTATTGGGACGAAAGCGCCTGCTATTCGTTCACCCTGGCCGAGATCGAGGCAATCGAGGCGGCGACCGAGGAGGTCCACGGCCTTTACCGCGCAGCCGGTGAGAAAATCGTCAATGACGAGCGCCTGCTTGCGGAGTGCGGCGTTCCCGGCAGCTATCACGACGTGGTGCGCAATGCCTGGAAGGCGGGCGTCCCGGCGCTCGACTATGGCCGGTTCGATTTCGGCTACAACGGTTCGGGTCCGCCCAAGCTGTTCGAGTTCAACTGCGACACGCCGACTTCGATGCTGGAAACCGCGATCGTGCAGTGGGACTGGAAGGAAGCGGTCTTTCCAAAGCTCGACCAACTCAACAGCCTGCACGAACAGCTGCTGGCGCGCTGGCAGGCGCTGGTTCCAGCCATCCCTGACGCAACGGTGTGGTTCACCCACACCGACGATGATGCCCACGAAGACACCATTACCGCCACCTACATGCGTGATCTGGCGATGCAGGCGGGCCTGACCACCCGCGCTGTGCTGATCGACCAGATCGGGATCGACGGCCAGGGCCGGATCGTCGATCAGGAAGACTACCTGATCACTGCCTTGTTCAAGCTCTACCCGTGGGAGTGGCTGGCGGCGGAGGAATTTGGCGCAAAGATCCTGCCGCGCTTTGCCGAAACGCTGTGGCTTGAGCCGGTGTGGAAGATGATGTGGAGCAACAAGGCGGTGCTCGCTGTGTTGTGGGACATGTTCCCCGGCCACCCCAACCTGCTCGCCGCCTCGCTTGATCCGCGCGCGATGAAGGGCGACTATGTCTCCAAGCCGATCCTGGCGCGCGAGGGCGCGAATATCGAGGTGGTTGCGGCCGGCCGGGTGATCGAACGCCACGGCGGCGCCTACAACCGCGAAAACCTGCTGTTTCAGGAACGCTATCCCTTGCGCGATTTTGGTAAGGGCTACCCGGTGTTGGGATCGTGGAGCGTTGCTGGATCGGCAGCAGGCCTGGGTATCCGCGAAGACGGCCTGATCACCGGCAACCGCGCGCGGTTTGTACCGCACGTGATTGAAGGTTAGGCCAGCGCTTCGGCGATCAGCTTGCGGGTGTTGGCGACGCCATAAAGCGCGATGAAGCTGCCCATCCGCGGGCCCTGGCTGGAACCCAGCAGCGTTTCATAAAGCGCCTTGAACCAATCGCGCAGGTTCTCGAAACCGCACAGCTCGCTCTTGCCGATCGCGTAGACCAGGTTCTGCAGGTCCTCGGCGCTGGCATGCTCGCCCAGCTTGGCCAGCTCGGCATCGAGCGCGGCGAGCGCCTTGGCCTCGCCGCCTTCAGGCTTGCGGCGATGGAGCGTCGGCGCGATGAAATCGCGGTTGGTGGCGAGCGCCTTGTCGACCAGACTGTCGAGCTCGGGATGCTGGGCCGGATCGGCATCGGGCACATAGTTGCCAAGGTACGACCAGACCTGTTCGCGCGTTGCCCCGGCCCCCAGCACACCGACCAGGTTGAGCAGCAGGCTGAAGGTTACCGGCAGCCTGTCGCCATCACCGCCGTGATAGCCATTGGCGCGCAGCAGGTGCCAGACCGGGTTTCCGAGCTGCTGCTCGATCGGCTGGCTGGCCAGCTTTTCGCGGAACTGCCAGTACTCGTCGACGTTCTTGGGAATGATCCCGGTGTGCAGGCTCTTGGCACTCTTCGGCTCGCGGTAAAGGAACAGCCCCAGGCTCTCCTCGCTGCCATAGGTCAGCCACTGGTCGATGGTCAGGCCGTTGCCCTTGGACTTGGAGATCTTCTGGCCCTCTTCGTCGAGGAACAGCTCATAGATCAGGCCTTCGGGCGGCGTGGCCCCCAGCGCGCGGGTTATCCGGCCACTTTCGCGCACGGAGTCGGTCAGGTCCTTGCCGCACATTTCATAGTCAACGCCCAAGGCTACCCAGCGCATCGCCCTGTCGACCTTCCACTGCAGCTTTGAATTGCCGCCGAAGATGCAGCTTTCCACGCTCTCGCCGTGGTCCTCGAACCGGACGATCCCCATTTCGGCATCGACCACTTCGACCGGCACCTGCAGCACCTGGTGGGTCTTGGGACTGACCGGGAGCACCGGCGAATAGGTCTGCCGACGTTCCTCACGCAGGGTCGGCAGCATGATGTCCATGATCGCCCGGAAATTGCGCAGGATACCCTTCAGCGCCTCGTCGAACTGGCCTGAATTGTACATGTCGCTGGACGAGATGAATTCGTACTCGAACCCGAACCGGTCGAGAAACTCGCGCAGTATCGCGTTGTTGTGGTGGGCGAAGCTCTCGTACTTGTTGAACGGGTCGGGAATCCGGCTGAGCGGATGGCCCAGATAGGCGGTCAACAAGCCCTGGTTGGGCACGTTGTCGGGCACCTTGCGCAGCCCGTCCATATCATCGCTGAACGCCACCAGCCGGGTCGGCGCGCCGCCCGACAGCACTTCATAGGCGCGGCGTACCAGCGTGGTGCGCAGCACTTCCTGGAACGTGCCGATATGCGGCAGCCCGCTGGGGCCATAGCCGGTTTCGAACAGCACCGGCGCACCGCCAGGTTTGCCCTGCGGATACCGCTTGAGCAGCTTGCGCGCTTCCTCGAAGGGCCAGGCCTTGGAAACCATTGCGGCGTCGTGCAGTGCGGTGTCAGTCATAGCGCGCGGGCCATTCCCTATTTTGCATGCCCCGCGCAAGCATAAACCGCCCTTCCCCTTCGCGCGGGCAGGCACTAAGGGGCGCCGATGGATAGTGCAGTCTTCACCCCGCAAGCCCAATACACGCTCGAAGAGCTCGAGGCCCGCTTCCCGCCGCGCGTTCTGCCTGAAGGCGCGCGGGTCACTCGGTTCGGCCCCAGCCCGACCGGCTTCATGCACATCGGCGGGCTCTATACCTCGCTGGTTTCGCGCCGCCTGGCGCACCAGAGCGCGGGCCAGTTTTACCTCAGGATCGAGGATACCGACAAGAAGCGCGAGGTTGAAGGCACGGTCGATCTGATCCTGGCCAGCCTTGCCACTTACGGCCTGTCGCCCGACGAAGGCGAAATCGCCGACGGGCAGGAACTGGGCGCATACGGCCCCTACCGCCAGAGTGAGCGCATGGCGATCTACCAGAGCTGCGTGCGCTGGCTGCTCGATCAGGGTCACGCCTATCCCTGCTTCGCCAGTGCCGATGAACTGCAGGCGCTGCGCGATGAGCAGGCCAAGCGCAAGGTCCAGCCGGGCTATTACGGCAGCTGGGCGATCTGGCGCGACAAGACCGAGGCCGATGTGGCCGCGGCATTGGCCGCCAGCCTGCCCTTCACGATCCGCCTGCGCGCCAGCGGCCTCCGCGACGAGCGGATCACCCTGCCCGATACGATCCGTGGCGATCTGGAATTCCCGGCCAATCAGACCGACGTGGTAATGCTCAAGGCCGATGGCATGCCAACCTATCACCTTGCCCATGTGGTCGACGATCACTTCATGCGGACCACGGATGTGGTGCGCGGCAACGAGTGGCTGTCGAGCTATCCGATGCACGCGCAGATGTTCGCACTGTTCGGCTGGGCGCCGCCGCGCTTTGCCCACATCAGCCCGATCGAGAAGCAGGACGGCGGATCGCGGCGCAAGCTCTCGAAGCGCCACGATCCCGAAGCCTCGGTCGGCTGGTACATGGAGGCCGGATACCCGCGCGATGCGGTGATCGAATACCTGCTGAACCTGATTGACAGCCGGTTCGAGGACTGGCGCGGCGAGAACCCGGACGTAAGCCACGAGCAATTCCAGATTGAACTCGAACACATGAGCCGCTCTGGCGCGTTGTTTGATCTGGCAAAGCTCGACTCGGTCTCGCGCGAAGTGGTTGGCGCGATGAGCGCACATGAGATCTATGACGCCGCGCTGGTCTGGGCCAGCGAGCACGATCCCCAGTTCGCGGTGCGCTTTGCGGCAGACCCGTCCTACAGCCAGGCGATCCTCGATATCGAACGCCACGGCGAGCGCCCCCGCAAGGACATCGTCCGCTGGAGCCAGCTGCCCGCAGACATCGGCTATTTCTTCGACGATTCCTTTGCCGAGCTGCTGGGTGAGGCACGGGAGGCGTACGTCGCGCTATCGGTCTGCCTGAGCGACGAACTGTTGTGTAGAATTGCAGTCGAATACGGACACAGTCCCGACATGAACCGCGAGCAATGGCTCGAATGGCTTCGCGAACTTGGTCTTGCTTACGGATTCGCGCCAAACATGAAGGCTTTCAAGGTCGCCCCGGGCGAATTTAGAGGCCACTTTGGCGATCTGGCCTCGGCGCTGCGTGTCATTCTCGCTGCGCGGCGCAACACCCCTGACCTATACGAAATCATGCAGGTGCTGGGCAAGGAGCGCGTGGTTGGCCGTTTGAGTTCCGCGACCGGCTGGTAAGGCCTGCGGCGATGTGGCAGGCTTGCTCTCGATAACGGGGAGCAGGAAATGGCACTACGGGCATTCAAACTGGCATCGATCGCACTGGCGCTGGCCGCGCTTGGCGCATCGGGTGGAGCCCGCTCGCCCCTGTCGGCCGCCAGCCTGTGGCATGACGGCACGATCATCACCATGGATGGCCCCGCCCCGCGCACCGTGCAGGCGGTGGTGGCACGCGGCGGCAAGATCGTGTTCGCCGGACCGCTCGCCCAGGCGCGCAAGATCGCCGGGCCGCGCGCGGTGGATCACGATCTCCACGGCGCGACCATGCTGCCTGGGTTCATCGACGCGCACTCGCACTTTTCGATGCTGATGCAGGTCAACACCGGGATCGATCTCGATGTCGGAGGCCAGTCGCCCGCGGATATCTCCAGCCTGATCGCCAAGGTCCGCCAGGGGATCGAGCGCAAGCACATCGCCGAAGGCGAATGGGTGATCGCCTGGAACTACAAGGACGCGGCGCTGGCCGAAAAGCGCCATGTGACGCGCGACGATCTCGATGCCGCCTTCCCGCGCCACAAGGTCATGCTGATGCATTTCACCGGGCACGGGCTGGTCGCCAACAGCGCGGCGCTGGCAGCAGCAGGGGTTGCTGACGATGTCGCCAATCCGCCGGGCGGGCTATTCCTGCGCGATGCCAAGGGGCGGCCCAACGGGGTGGTGTTCGAAGCAGCGCTGATGCCGTTCTACAAGATCATCCCCCGCCCGACTGCGGCGCAAATGCTCGACGCGCTCGACGAAACGCAGATGGGCTATGCCCGCAACGGCTATACCCATGCGCAGGACGGGGCGAGCCAGCTCGACCAGATGAACTTCCTGATCAGCCCGGCCGCCACCGCGCGGCTGAAGATCGATCTGGCGGTGCTGCCCAGTTTTGCCGGACTCGATGCGATCCTCAAGCGGCCGGAGCTGAAGTTCGGCACCTATCAAGGCCACGTGAAGCTGCAGGGCATCAAGTTCGTACTCGATGGATCGCCGCAGGCGCGCACGGCGTTCTTCACCCGCGACTATGCGCTTGGCTCACCCGAAGGCAAGCACCCCTGGCACGGCCAGCCGATCGTCAAGCAGGCCGAATTCGACGCTCTGGCGCGGCAGGTTCACTCACGGGGCTGGCAGCTGTTCGTCCATGCCAATGGCGACGCGGCGATCGACATGGCGATTCTGGGCTTCGATGCGCTGGG
>JANPMA010000041.1:0-6015 GCA_031422595.1 Novosphingobium sp.
CTGCAGCAGCCGCAGCATCTTGGCCGGACTTGAGGCCTTTTCGACCAGGTTGTTGAGGTTGCTCGACGCCAGTTCTTTGACGCGCACTGCAATTTCGAACATCTTTGCCCCCGCTGGCGTGGTTTCAACGTGTTGCGGGACTTAACCTAATCCGGTTAACGCGTTATGGATAGCATCAGTTCTTGCAGGCGGAATTGTTGCCCTTTTCGGTCGAAATTCGGCTCATCGTCTGGGTGGTCGAGATCACGACGCCCTGATTTTCGCATTTGCGCAGCTGGAAGCGGACCTTGCGGCCATGAAAATCGAGGCTGACCCGGCGGAAAGTCTCCATCAGGTCGGTGCCGAGCAGCAGCGAGGGCTGGTCCTGCAGCCCGAACACCCTAAACGGCGGCACATCGGCAAAGGCGATCGGCACGTTGGTCAGCACCACCGAACCCAGCCGCAGTTCGGGCACAATCGCGATATCGACTTTCACCGTGGCCCCGGTGACGCCCATCAGCTCGACCTGGCTCATCACGATCTTCTTGTTGCGAGCGATCTTGCGGTGCAGCGCCATGTTGCCGATGGTGATTTCGGAACCCGTATCGATCACCGCATTGAGCGACAGTCCGTTGGCCCTGACTTGGGTGAGGATCAATTGCCCGCGCTTGAGCCGCGCGGTGACGACGATTTCGCCGTCCATCCTTGGCTCCGGGCGCGAACCATCGCTGATCGTGATCTTGCGCTTGTCGAAATCGAGCATCAGGCGCTGCTCGACCAGCGCGTCGAGCCCGATCATCCCGGCTGCGCCGACATGGTAATCGTCGAGCCGCGGCAGCTCGAGGTCGCGCACCTCGGTCGAGCCGAGCTGCAAGGAGGCGACCTGGACCCGCCCGACCAGGCGCGATTCGGTGATCCCGTGGAGCATCGCCGGCTCGCCGGCCGGCAGGTTGAGCGCCTTGGCCAGCCGCTCGCCGATCACCGAGGTGTCCGCGCCGCTATCGACCACGAAACGGTAGGGCCCGGTGCCATTGACCCCGACTTCGACCGTTAGCCGCGAGCGCAGCTTCCTCGCCGCCAGCTCCTCGCCGGTAATCGCCAGGGTATCGTCGATCACCGCGGGCTTGAGCGGGGGGAGGGTGGATTCGGGCGCGGCGGCCTTGCGCGGGGCGGGCACGGCGGCGCTGGCCGAAAGCAGGGTAACAGCAGCCGCGAGCAGGACGCGGGCGATGGCGGCGGCGGGGCGCTGGACTGTCATGGCGCCAATTGAGGTCACGAATGCGGTCAAAGGTCCAGCATTTGTCGACGAATGTTGCATTCGCGGCGACTTTCGCCTAGGCGCGCGGCTTCGCCTTGGCTTGCCGGGGTGATTCCGCGCGGGAGGATGGCTTCACGCCCTCTGTTTGACCGCTCAATCTGAGGCTTTCGGCTGGAACAATGCCGCAGGCCAACAGGAAGAAAGGAGGCCCTTCGTGGCCAAGAAAATTGAAGGCTATATCAAGCTGCAGGTGCCCGCGGGCTCTGCTACTCCCTCACCGCCGATCGGGCCTGCGCTGGGTCAGCGCGGCGTGAACATCATGGAATTCTGCAAGGCGTTCAATGCCGCCACGCAGGACCTGGAAAAGGCGATGCCGATCCCGACGATCATCACCGTCTATGCCGATCGCAGCTTCACCTTTGTCACCAAGACCCCCCCGGCCTCGTTCCTGATCAAGAAGGCTGCCGGCCTCAAGTCGGGCTCGAAGGAGCCGGGCAAGGTTTCGGGCGGAACGATCACGCGTTCGCAGCTGGCCGAAATCGCACAGGTCAAGATGGCCGACCTTTCGGCCAACTCGATCGAACAGGCGACCAAGATCATCGAAGGCTCCGCGCGTTCGATGGGTCTCGATGTGGTGGAGGGCTAAGGACATGGCAAAGCTGACCAAGAACGCCAAGGCTCTGGCCGACAAGCTGGGCGACAACCAGAAGCTCTATGGCGTCGATGAAGCGATCAAGGCGCTGAAGGACCTCAAGACCACCAAGTTCGACGAAACGCTGGAAGTTTCGCTCAACCTGGGCGTCGATCCGCGCCACGCCGACCAGATGGTCCGCGGTATGGTCGTGCTGCCTTCGGGCACCGGCAAGGACATCAAGGTTGCGGTCTTCGCGCGCGGTGACAACGCCGAAAAGGCGCTGGCCGCCGGCGCCGACAAAGTCGGTGCCGAAGACCTGCTCGAAGACATGCAGGCCGGCAACCTCGACTATGGCCGCGTGATCGCCACCCCCGACATGATGGGTGTGGTCGGGCGCCTCGGCAAGGTGCTGGGTCCCAAGGGCCTGATGCCGAACCCCAAGCTCGGCACCGTCACCCCGAACGTCGCCGAAGCGGTCAAGGCGGCCAAGGGCGGCCAGATCGAATTCCGCGTCGAAAAGGCCGGAATCATCCACGGCGGGATCGGCAAGCTGTCGTTCTCGGATGAAGCGCTGAAGGCCAACTTCGACGCTTTCGTCGATGCCGTGGTCAAGGCCAAGCCGTCGGGTTCGAAGGGCAAATACGTCCGCAAGGTCGGCCTCAGCTCGTCGATGGGCCCGGGCCTCAAGATCGACCTGACCGAAGTGCACGGCGCCTGACATAATTAGGGACTGTCCCTAAATAGCGACGGGGCCGGGAAGGGAGACCTTCCCGGCCTCTTTCGTTTGGGCTATGCTCAACCGCATGCGTATCCTGATCCTGCTCGCCGTGGCCGCCGCTGCCAGCGCCGCACCGCCCTCCACCCCGGTGCAGACCCATGCCCAGATCGACGTGCCGCGCGGCAAGCCGCAAGTGGTAATCGTTCAGAGCCGCGACTTCGCGCCGGGTGCGCAAAGTGGCTGGCATGTCCATCCCGGCGTCGAGGTGGCCTATGTCACGGCCGGACGGCTGGAGCTGCAGGTCAAGGGCAAGATCACCGTGCTTGAGCCGGGCGATAGCTTCACCGTGCCGCGCGGGGTGCCGCACAACGGGATCAACCGCGGCAGCGAGGTGGCCAAGGCGGTGATTACGCTGGTGGTCGACAAGGGCGCACAGCCGCGCCAACCGGTGCCCGAACCCAAATAGCTACTCGCCGAGGTTGGCCTCGGTGTAGCATTCCACCACCAGCGCCAGCGGCTCACCCTGGGGCAGGCGCAGCAGCGCGCGGTGGGTGGAGATTGCGCCCAGCGGACAGCCCGGATCGCCGCGCCGCGTGGAGGCGAGCGGCTCGCGGGTGAACTGGAGGCTCGCGGCGATGCGGCCGAACGGCACCTGGCTTTCGGCCAGCTGGCGGTTCATTTCGGGCGTGAGCCGCGCGGGGACATACCAGTTGTGCGCTTCTGACAGCACGTGCGGCCCGCAAATCAGCTTGACGTGGCGGTAGCCCAGCGGCTGGTCGGCGCCCACGCCCAGCGTCACGCGCAGGTCAGCCGGCGCAGCGGCATCGGCCCCGCCGACGAATTCGACCGCGATGCTCGCGCCCGGCGCGATCCCGCGCTGGTCGCACCACAGCTGCAACGCGGCGGTGGCGCTGGCATGCGCCGCCAGGTTCGCTTCGAACGCGGCGACCTCTGGGTCGGTTCCGGAATGGGCGCAGCCTGTCACAGACAGCGATGCGGCAGCGAGCGTCATGGAGAAAAGTCCGGACTTTCGAAAGAAATGCCGCCAGCGCGGCCTATACCTGCGCCCCATTAGCCGCCTCTTCGGCAAAGCGCCAGTGCGGCTTTGGTGCAGGTCAAATCCCCCCCGGCACCGCTTCGCGCCCCAGCGCGTTAAGCCCGATGGTCAGCGCCTGGCACACCGCTTCAAGCACGGCCTCGTCGGTCGAGCGGACCACGAAGTTGGCGCCGACCCGGCCCTCGCGGAAGAACGGGTAGCTGCCGATCGCGCAGCCTTCGTGCTCGCGTTCGGTTTCGCGCAGCAGATCGGCCACTTCGCTTTCGATCGCCCATGAGCCGATCGTTGCGCTCCTCACTGGCAGCCCGCCCTCAAGCGTGCCGGTCAGCGCGTCGAGCATGCCGGCGGTGATCGAGGGGACCCCGGCCATCAGGAACACGTTGCCGATCTGGATTCCGGGCGCGCCGGACATCCGGTTGGGGATCAGCTCGGCGCCGTCTGGCACGCGGGCCATGCGCAAGCGCGCTTCGTTGAGCCCGCCGCGGGTCTCGTAGTAGCGCTCCAGGATTGCGCGGGCTTCGGGATGGATCACCACATCCACGCCCAGCGCCTCGGCCACGGCATCAACGGTGATGTCATCGTGGGTCGGGCCGATTCCGCCGGTGGTGAACAGGTAATCGTTGCTGGCCCGCAACATATTGACCGCCTCGGCGATCGCCGCGGTTTCATCGGCCACCACCCGCACTTCGGACAGGCGGATGCCCTGGACATTGAGCCAGCTCGCGACCTGCGCGACGTTCTTGTCCTGGGTGCGGCCTGACAGGATCTCGTCACCGATGACGAGCAGGGCGGCTTTCCAGATGCGGGATTCGGTCATGGTGGTGAGGCTATGGGATTGGGAAGCGTTGCGCAATTTTTTGGTTCACGCGGAGACGCGGAGGCGCGGAGAATGAGCCTCCCGGCGAAGCCGTTTCCTGGTCTCACAGGTTGCGCCATACTAGACCCAGGTATTGGAAGGAGTGCCTGCAGCACTCATGACTCCTCCTCCGCGCCTCCGCGTGAATCTACTGAACCTCAACCAGTTCCCGTGCGCGGGTGAAGTGCATTACCCCGTCGTCGATCGGGGCCTGGCGCATGTCCTGTCTGTCGCGCTTGTAGTCCTGGTTGAGCCGCCAAGGCATGCTCGGCGCATTCTTGGGCATCTTGTCCTTGCCGCGCTCAAGGTAGCCCGAGGAGAAGTCCGCGAAGACGTCGTCGGGCGTCAGGCCCGCGTCCTCGGGCAGCACCGGCGTGGCGGCGACGGCGCCATAGGCGTCCATCTGCTTGAGCAGCCGGGTGATATATTCACCGACGATATCGACCCGAAGCGTCCAGCTGGCGTTGATATAGCCGAACACGCCCGCCAGGTTGGGCACGTTCGAGAACATGCAGTTGCGGTAATAAAAGTGGCTGCCGAAATCGACCGGCTTGCCATCGACCGAAACCGCGATCTTGCCGGCGAAAGCCAGGTTGAGCCCGGTGGCGGTCACGATCACGTCGGCGTCGAGGTGCTTGCCCGACTTGAGCTTGATGCCAGTGGCATCGAAGCTGTCGATATGGTCGGTCACCACATCGGCCTTGCCCTGCTTGATCGCTTCGAAGAAATCGGCATCAGGCACCAGGCACAGCCGCTGCTCCCACGGGTTGTATGGCGGGACGAAGTCGGTTTCGTTGTAGTGCGGGCCAAGGTTCTTGGCGGTTTCGCCCAGGATGAACTCCTTTGCCTTTTCCGGGTTCTTGCGCACCCGCTTGAACATCCAGTCCTGCAGGGTGATGTTTTTGAACCGGGTGATCGCATAGGCCAGCTTTTCCGGCAGCACCTTGCGCAGTCCATTGGCGATCGCATCCTTGGCCGGGCGGCTGACCATATAGGTCGGGGTGCGCTGCAACTGGGTGACATGGGCGGCGCCCGACTGGGCTATGGCGGGAAGAATCGTGACCGCGGTGGCGCCCGATCCGATAATCACCACTTTCTTGCCGGTGTGGTCGAAATCTTTCGGCCAGAACTGCGGGTGGATGATCGTCCCCTTGAACTTGTCGCGCCCCTTGAACCCGGCGTCATAGGGATCGTCGTAATCGTAGTAGCCCGAACCCAGGAACAGGAAGCGGCCCTGCACTTGCTGGCGGGTGCCGTCGCTCGCCTGGGTAACCACGGTCCAGCGCGCGGTCTTGCTGTCCCAATCGGCCGAGACGACCTTTTGTCCGAAGCGCATCTTTTCGCCCAGACCATAGTCGGCGGTTATGGTGTTGAGGTATTCGAGAATCGCCTCGCCATCGGCGATCGACTTTTCGTGCTTCCACGGCGCGAAACTGAAGCCCAGCGTGTGCATGTCGCTGTCAGAGCGGATCCCGGGATAGCGAAACAGGTCCCAGGTCCCGCCGGCGGCATC
>JANPMA010000042.1:0-2664 GCA_031422595.1 Novosphingobium sp.
TGGGACGCCTCGAATATCCGCATCACCGGCGCAGCTTCCGCCATCGCTCCGATCGCCCGCACAAACTCCCCCGATTCCGGCACAGCGAAGTGTACTTTCACCGCTGCCATATCGGCCCATTCCTCGACAAACACGATCCGCAGCCTATCTTCGGCATCGACGTGGCAGTTGTGCGCGAGGCAGCCCGGTTCGGCGCGCGAGCGGGCCGAGTGTTCGATCCCCAGGTGCAGGGCTTCTTCGAAGTGCTCTGCGCGGATTTGCGCGCTGCCGGTGATGATGATCAACTCCGAATCTCCCCCTTCGTCACCCCGGACTTGATCCGGGGTCCCGCTTTTCTTCGGGAGCTGCACCAGAACAACAGCGGGACCCCGGGTCAAGCCCGGGGTGACGGTCTAAGTCTATTTATTCTGGCAATCGCAATACCGTGCGATACCATTTCGTTCATTGCTCCGACAGAAACCGATGTTACAGTGTTACACGTAACGTAAGAGGGGATCACAGACATGCCGCGTATTCCGATGATGCTCGCCGCCTCGATGATCGCATTGGCCGGTGCCGCTTCGGCCGAGCCGGGGATCGACATCACGATCTATGCCGACAATCAGGCGCTGGTGCAGGATACCCGCGCGATCACTTTCACCGGCGAGCGGCAGAAGGTGGAATTCAAGAACGTCTCGGCCCAGATCCGCGCTGAAACCGCCAGCCTGGTCACCACCGACATGGCGATCATCGAGCAGAACTTCGACTACGATCTGCTCTCCCCGGCCAAGATCATGGAAAATGCGGTCGGGCAGACGATCACGCTGGTCCGCACCAATCCCGCAACCGGCGCGGAATCGCGCGAGCAGGCGGTGGTGCTGGCGGCCAATGGCGGCGTGGTGCTGCAGATCGGCAACCGGATCGAAGTGCTGCGCGACGACGGGCTGCCGGTGCGGGTGATTTTCGACAAGGTCCCGCCCAATATGCGCGCCGATCCGACGCTGTCGATCACGCTGCAGGGCAAGGCCGGCACGCGTGAGGCGGCGCTGCGCTATCTGACCCCCGGGCTTGGCTGGCGAGCCGACTATGTCGCGCTCTACGACGAGGGCAAGAGCACGATCGACGTCCAGGGCTGGGTCACGCTGACCAACAATTCGGGCACCACTTACGACAATGCCCGCACGGTGATGGTTGCGGGCAGCCCGCGGATGCTCAACCAGGGCTACAACAACAACTACAACCGGAGAAACCCCGGGATGGTCGAAGCCGGGACCGAAAGCGGCACGCGCGAGCGGCTGGGCGACTATTACCTCTACCCGCTGGCCGAACGCACGACGATCTCCAACCTGCAGACCAAGCAGGTCAGCTTCCTCGACGTCCACGGGGCCCCGGCGCAGCATGGCTATGAGATTCGCTTTGGCTGGCTCCAGACCAGCGATACGCCGCTCAGCGCTGCAACAATGTACAGCTTTACCAATTCGGCCCAGGGCGGGCTGGGCGATCAGCTGCCAGCCGGAATCGTGCGGTTCTATATCAAGGATTCGCGCGGCCAGGCGCAATTCATTGGCGAACGCGGGATCGGCCACACCCCGATGGGGTCGAAGCTGGCGATCAGCACCGGCGATGCCTTTGACGTCAAGGTCCAGCCGGTGGTCGAGGCCCGCACAAAGGTCAACGACCGGCGCTGGAAGACCCAGATGCGCTATACCCTGACCAATGCCCTGCCCAAGCCAGTGACGGTCAATATGATCCAGTCAGGCCTGTGGGGCGACACCAAAGTGGCCGAAGAGAGCCAGAAGAGCACCCGCCGCGATGCCGATAGCGTCGCCTGGTCGGTGACCGTGCCCGCCAACGGCAAAACGGTGGTCACCGCCACTTTCGATTCGAAGTACTGAGGCCGCCCGCCTTGCGCTGGCTGATCGCCTTGCTGCTGTCTGTGCTCGCGGCGCCTCCCGCCGCGGCGAAGGACGTGGCGGCCAGCGATCCGGTCGACGTCTCGGTCACGATCTACCGTGCGCCGCACCGCAATGGCGGTTCGATCCAGCTCAATGCGCTGGGCGGCTTCGCGGTGGTCAGCGAGACCCGCCGGGTCACGATTCCCGCGGGCAAGCACCGGCTGCGCTTTGAAGGCGTGGTTGACGGGATCATCCCGGCCAGTGCAATCGTCGCAGGCCTGCCCGGCGGGGTGATCGAGAAGAACCAGGATTCCGCCCTGCTCTCCCCCGCGGCGCTGATGCGCGCGGCGCGCGGCAAAGTGATCACGCTCAAACGCACCGATCCCGCGACCGGCAAACCGGTCGTCGTGGCGGGCGAGATCATCTCCGCCAGCGAACAAGGCGTGGTGTTCAAGACCGCCGCCGGCACCGAAGCGCTGCGCTGTTCGGGGCTGGCCGAGACGTTTCGCTACGATACCAACGCGCAGGGCCTGTCGGCCCGCCCCACCCTTTCGGTGCTGACCAGCTCGCCTCGCGCGATTACGGCTATGGTGACGCTGACCTACATCGCCGAGGGGTTCGACTGGAGCGCCAACTACACCGCGCAGCTCAATCCCGATGGCAAGACGCTCGAACTGGGCGGGTGGATCACGCTGGCCAACGGCAATTCGGTAAGCCTCAGCAACGCCCGCACCCAGATCGTCGCGGGCGGGCTCAACCGGGCCTATGTTGCCAAGTTCATCAACCAGCA
>JANPMA010000043.1:0-18075 GCA_031422595.1 Novosphingobium sp.
GCAACCGAGATTGCCGGAGCCGTCAAGGCGATGCGGGCACGGATGAAGCGGATTGTCGCTCCGTCGGGCGCAATCGACGTTTGTGGTACAGGCGGCGATGGCCAGCATAGCCTCAATGTCTCGACCGCCGTGGCGCTGGTCGTGGCTGCCTGCGACGTTCCGGTCGCCAAGCACGGCAACCGCGCTGCCAGCAGCCAGGCCGGCGGGGCCGATACGCTCGAAGCCTTGGGCCTCAACCTCGCCCGGGCGAGCGAACTGGCCGAGCAGACCCTGCCCGATCTGGGCATCGCCTTCCTGTTTGCGCAGGCCCACCACCCTGCCCTCGCCCGGCTCGCACCGATCCGCAAGGCATTGGGACGACGGACGGTGTTCAATCTCACCGGACCATTGGCCAACCCTGCCGGGGTTACCCGCCAACTGGTCGGCGTTGCGCATCCAAGCCTGATCGTGCTCTACCGCGAGGCGATGGAACTGCTTGGCAGCGAATGCGCGCTGATTGTTTCGGGCGAGGAAGGACTCGACGAGTTGTCGATCGCCGGAACCAGCTATTGCGCTGCAATCGGCCTGCCGCATTTCCCCGCCGAAGTGATCCCGGGCGATGCCGGGCTGATGCCGCATGCGCTCGAGGACCTGCGCGGCGGCGATGCTGCGTACAACGCTGCAGCCTTGCGCCGTCTGCTCGATGGCGAGCCGAGTGCCTACCGCGACGCTGTGGTGCTCAACAGCGCCGCCGCGCTGATCGTCGCGGGCCAGGTCAGCGATTGGTTCGAAGGCGCCGAGGAAGCCGCCGAAGCAATCGACAAGGGATTGGCAAAAGCGCTGCTCGATTGCTGGATTGAAACGGTGAAGTAGGAAATTTGGTTCACACGAAGGCGCGAAGATGTCGCGCTGCGCTGCAGGCTCACCTTTTCAATCCCGCCGTCCGCAAGACCCATGATTGAGATCGAATGCGGCTCCGCCGCAAACGAAACATCTTCGTGTCTTCGTGTGAACCCAAAAAGCTCGACACTTCCAATACCACCACGCTACAGGCCGCGCGATGGCTGACAAACTCACTGAAATCTGCGCCACCAAACGCGTTGAAGTGGCCGCCCGCAAGGCGCTGGCCTCGCTGGCCGATCTGGACGCCCACGCTGCCGCCCAGACTGCCCCACGCGGGTTTGAAGCGGCGCTGCGGAGCAAGGCTGCCGATGGCTTCGCCCTGATCGCCGAGATCAAGAAGGCCAGCCCCTCCAAAGGCCTGATCCGTGGCACCTTCGATCCCCCGGCCCATGCCCGGGCCTATCAGGCGGGCGGCGCTGCCTGTCTTTCGGTGCTGACCGACGCGCCCTATTTCCAGGGGCATGAGGACTACCTGATTGCCGCACGCGCGGCTTGCGATCTGCCGGTGCTGCGCAAGGACTTCATGGTCGATCCCTGGCAAGTCGCCGAAGCCCGCGCGATCGGGGCCGATGCGGTGCTGATCATCGTCGCCGCGCTGGACGACGTCCAAATGGCCGAGATCGAGGCCGCGGCGATTGAGCGCGAGATGGACGTGCTGGTCGAAGTTCACAACGAGGATGAAATGGCGCGGGCATCCACTTTGAAATCAAGGCTGATCGGGTTCAACAACCGCGATCTCAAACGCTTCGTCACTGACCTTGGCACCAGCGAGCGGCTGGTCGGGCTTGCGCCAGAAGGGACCTTGCTGGTCAGCGAAAGCGGGATCAATTCGCATGCCGACCTGCTGCGGCTGGAAGCGAGCGGGATCTGCACGTTCCTGGTCGGCGAGAGCCTGATGCGCCAAGCTGACGTCGAAGCGGCAACGCGGACCTTGCTTGTTGGTGGCTAGCCCCCTGTCCTGCAACGGCAGGTTCTGGCATGGTGCACCGATGAACAAACTCACCCACCTTGATGACCAGGGCAATGCCCGGATGGTCAATATCGGCGGCAAGGCCGAAAGCCAGCGGCTGGCTGTCGCTGAAGGCCGGATTGCGCTGTCTGCCGCGGCGTTGGCAGCGATCCGCGATGGCAGTGTGCCCAAGGGCGATGTTCTGGCCGCCGCGCGGATCGCCGGGATCATGGCCGCCAAGAAGACCGCCGAGCTGATCCCGCTGTGCCATCCGCTGGCGCTAGATGCGGTGGCAGTCGATTTTGCGCTCGAAGCGGACGGCGTGCGGGTTACCGCCAGCGCCTCGCTCACCGGGCGCACCGGCGTCGAAATGGAAGCGATGACTGCGGTTTCGGTCGCGCTGTTGACGATTTACGACATGGCCAAGGCGATCGACAAGTGCATGGTCATTTCCGATATTCGACTGATCGAGAAGCGCGGCGGCAAATCTGGCCATTGGAAGGCGACCGATTGATGGCGCTGCTGCCGGTCCCCGAAGCCCAGGCCCGCCTGGTCGCACTGGCCAGACCGCTGCCGATTGAGCGGGTGCCGGTGGCCGAAGCACTGGGTCGCTATCTGGCCGAACCCCTGCTCGCGGCGCGGACCCAACCCCCGGCCGATCTTTCGGCAATGGACGGTTATGCCTTGCGCCAAGCCGACCTGCCCGGTCCCTGGCGGGTAATCGGCGAGAGTTCGTGCGGGCATCCGTTCGGCGGCATCTGCAGAGCGGGCGAAGCGGTGCGGATTGCCACGGGGGCGCTGATGCCTGAGGGCACCGACATGGTGCTGATGCAGGAAGACGCATCGCGCGCGGGCGATGCCCTGACCCTGACCGGCACCCCGCCCGATCCACTGGGCAAGCATATCCGCCGCATGGGCAACGACTTTACCAAGGGCGCGCAGGTGATGCCCGCAGGAACCCGCTTGGGGCCAGCGCAATTGGGGCTGGTGCTGAGCGCCGGGCACAACCTGGTCGCGGTGCGCCGGATTCCACGAATCGTGGTAATCGATAGCGGGGACGAACTTTCGGACGACGCCGGTGGCTGCGCGGTGCACCAGATCCCGGCGAGTAACGGCGTGATGCTCGAAGCCATGATGAGGCAGGCATTGCCCTGCAACGTCGAACGGATCGGCCCCGTTCCCGATCGGCTCGATGCTTTGGCGCAGGCGCTCGAGGCGGCCGAGCATGCCGATGTGGTGGTGACCAGCGGCGGGGCCTCGGTCGGCGATCACGACCTGATCCGCCCGGCGCTGGCCGACTGGGGGGCGAGCCTCGACTTCTGGAAGGTCGCGGTTAAGCCGGGCAAGCCGATCATGGTCGCAACCCGCGCACACCAGGTGTTGGTCGGGCTGCCGGGCAATCCGGTGTCGAGCCATGTCACCGCCTACCTGTTCGTAGTGCCATTGCTGCGCGCGTTGTTGGGCGCGGCCGATCCCCTGCCCCGCCCGATTGTCGCCCGCGCGGCCGAAGATCTCCCGCCAGGCGGACCGCGTCAGGAGTTCATCCGCGCATCTTTCGATGGCCACAGCGCCACGGCGCGGCTCAATCAGGATAGCGGCGCGCTGGGCTCGCTGGCCCGCGCCAATGCGCTGATCGACCGCCCGGTCGAGGCCCCGGCGGTGGCGGCGGGCGGGGCGATTTCGCTCTATCTGCTCGAGAATGGCGGTATTGCTTGACGAAGGCGAATCTGTTGCTTAATTGTTCCGCATTCGTTCACTGAACGGCGCAGGAACATTCCCGTTGCTGGCCGTCCCATCGGGAGTGACTTCGGCATGCTGACCCGCAAGCAGCACGAACTGATCCGCTATATCCAGGCCAAGCTGGAAGAAACCGGGGTGAGCCCTTCGTTTGAAGAAATGAAGGAAGCGCTCGATCTCAAGTCGAAGTCGGGGGTGCACCGGCTAATCTCGGCGCTGGAGGAGCGCGGGTTTATCCGCCGCCTGCCCAACCGCGCGCGCGCGCTGGAAGTACTCAAACAGCCCGAAGATGTGACCAGCAAGGCTCCGCTGCGCAGCGCCGACAATGTCGTGACGCTCAAGCAGCCCGAAGCTCCCCGCCCTGCCCCCGCCAACGATGTGATCGAAATCCCGCTCCACGGCCGGATCGCCGCCGGCGTTCCGATCGAGGCGATGGAGACTGGCGCGATGCTGCCGGTACCCGCCGCGCTGCTCGGCTCGGGCGAGCATTATGCGCTCGAAGTATCGGGCGATTCGATGATCGAGGCCGGAATTCTAGACGGTGACTACGCGCTGATCCGCCGCACCGACACCGCCCGCGACGGCGAGATCGTGGTCGCCCTGGTCCGCGGTGAGGAAGCCACGCTCAAGTACCTGCGCCGCGAAGGTGGCCGGGTTCGGCTCGATCCGGCCAATGCCGCCTACGAACCGCAGATCTACGATCCGCGCGAAGTGGTGGTCCAGGGCAAACTCGCCGGGCTGCTGCGCCGCTATCACTGAGGCAGGTTGACGGGGCCGACGCTCGCCGCCGAAGCATCGGCCTCGCCGCTCTCGCTGGGCTGCGGGGCCCGTCTCCGGAAAGGTTCCGCGGGGTGCCACCAGCCATGTTGGCCCTGGCCTTGGGCAACGGTCTCGACCCGCCCGCGCTCCAGATCCACGGTCAGCCCGCCGGTGCGGTCGAGCATGCGCCGGTCGGCCTTGAGCCAGCGCGGGCGGCATGAGTACGGCAGATAGCGCGCAGCTATCACCAGGTCGGCGCGCTCACAGGCCGCAGCCAGCGCCCGCTCGTCGACAAAGTCCCTGCCCCGGGCCATCAGCACCTGCCAGTCGCGCCCGGCGCGGTGAAGCTGAATTGCACAGTAATCCTTGGAACAGCGCGCCCCCGGCCAGTCGTCGAGCGGCCTGGTTTCGCCGCTCATCCCGGCGGTTTCGAGCAGATTATCACGGGTGTAGTCGCTCCGGCTCTCGCGCAGCACCAGCAGTTCCTCACCCGCCTCGCCCGTGATCCCGACATGCCGCCCGTCGCCAGAGATCAGCAGGTCTGGAGTTCTGATCTGGCTCAGCAGGACCAGCCCCAGGCACGCCGGGACCAGTCCCAACAGTCGCACCCAGCCCTTCCACAAAGCCAGCCACAGCCCGCCCAGCACAAACAGCATGAACGCCCCGCGCCCCATCGACGGCATCATCGTCACCGCTCCCGGAATGCCCGCAGTCCAGTGCGCCAGCGCCAGCAGCAGTTCCAGCGACTTGCCCGCCAGCCACCAGAACGGCGCGCCCAGTCCTACCGAATCAAACAGCAAGGCCAGCGCGATCAGCGGCATCGAAGCCAAGGTAGTTAGCGGGATCGCGATGACATTGGCCAGCGCGCCGTAAACCCCGGCGCGGTGAAAATGGAACAGCCCGATCGGCATCAAAGCCAGTTCGATCACCACCCCGGTCAGCAGCAGCGAGCCAATTTGCCTGAGCCCGCGCGCCCACCACGGCTCCTCACGCGGGGCCAGGAAGGTGCGAAGCGGCGCGGCGCCGTGCAGTGCGACGATCGCGATCACCGCCGCAAAACTCATCTGGAAGCTGGGCCCAGCCAGCGCCTCGGGCCAGATCAGCAACACCAGCGAGGCCCCCACCGCAACCATCCGCATCGAGAGCGCCTCGCGCCCCAGCACCAGTGCCAGCATCACCAGCACCGCGCCGACACAGCTGCGGATCGTCGGCACTTCGGCCCCGGTCAGCAGAGTATAGCCGATCCCCATCGCTGCCCCTGCCCCGGCGGCGAAGATCGGCAAGCGCACCCTCAGCGCAACCCACGGCAGCAGCGCCAGCAGCCGCAGCGCCAGGAAGTAGCTCGCCGCGATCACCGCGCTGACATGCAGACCGCTGATCGAGAGCAAATGGGTCAAGCCGGCATCGCGCATCGCATCCTCGTCCTCGGCCGCGATCGCGCCGCGATCCCCGCTGGCGAAAGCGGCGGCAATCGCACCGGGGGAGCCTTGCAGGTTCGTCCGGACATGCCGAGAAAGGCTGCGCTGCAGCTTGCGCATCGCCCCGTCGCTTTCCCCCACCGCGATCAGCTTTGGCGGGCCAAGAACTCCGCCGGTCGCGGAGATCCCCGCGAACCAGGCAGTCCGGGCAAAGTCATAGCCGCCGGGCAGCATCGGTGCGGCCGGCGGCACCAGTCTGGCGCGCAGCCGAATGGTGGCGCCTTCGGCCAGTTCGGGCCGGTCGTCATCGAGATCGAGGTTGAGCCGCACCACGATCGCCCGCCCGCTCTCAGGCTCGCGAGTCGCCAGCAGCAGCCGCACCCGGTGTTCGGCCGGCCGTTCGATCCGTTGCAGCAACTTGCCGTCGAGCCAAGTTACGATGGGCCGGGCGATCGGCTTGGCGCCAACCAGTTCGGACTTGGCCCAGACCAGGCCGCACCCCGCAGCCAATGCCAACGGCAGCAGGATTGCGGCCTGCCGCAGATAGGGATAGCGCCCCGCTTCACCCTGCCACGCCGCTGCCGCCGCGGCCAGCGCCAGGCACGCGGCGACTGCCGCCAGCCATTGCCACGGGTTCGCCAACTGGAACCACAACGCGATCCCCGCAGCAAAGCCGACGACCAGCCAGGGGCCGCGTTCAAAGCGGGCATTGGCAAGGAATCGCTCGGCCCTTCCGAGACCGCTGGACAAGCGCAAACCATTGCGCCAAAGGCCATGCTGCATTGCAGCGTCAGTTGGTGAACCGTCCCCGAGGGGCACCACTGGCGTAGCATCGCTGGTCATGACTGGAAGGTGACTGGATCGAAACGAGGATGGCAACCGCAAGCGCATACCTGGTAGCCGGAGCCAGTCTCCCAGCGCCTTGGCTGACAACGCTTCGGACCAGTTTTGTTGCGGACGAGACACACCGGAACGGATCGACAAACGACTGGACAGGAAGCATTCCCACGGCCAGTCTGCTGTCAAACCCGGAAGCGTGCGGATGGGGCCGCAGCAGGTTGACGCAAGCCCTTAGGTCGGCGCTAACCATAACGAACGCTTTCCATGTCAGGTTGAAATTGCGGCCTCGCCTGCGGCGCGGCGCCATGGTGCAGGGCCTGGCCCTGTCGGCGCGAACCTGCGGCTCGGCTTGGACGGCACAAGGAGTTTAAGTGGTGGGCAATCAGGCTAAACTGGTCACAGGCGGTGGTGAATACGAGTTTCCGGTGCTGTCGGGCTCGGTTGGCCCGGATGTGGTCGATATCCGCAAGCTCTACGCCCAGACCGGACAGTTCACTTTCGATCCCGGCTTCACCAGCACGGCCAGCTGCGAAAGCGCCCTGACCTATATTGACGGCGATGAAGGCGTGCTGCTGCACCGCGGCTATCCGATCGGCCAGCTGGCCGAGCATTCGAGCTACATGGAAGTAAGCTACCTGCTGCTCAACGGCGATCTGCCGAGCAAGCAGGAACTGGCCAAGTTCGAAAACACGATCATGCGGCACACCATGCTGCACGAGCAACTGGCAACCTTCTATCGCGGTTTTCGCCGCGATGCCCACCCGATGGCGGTGATGTGCGGCGTGGTCGGCGCGCTTTCGGCGTTCTATCATGACAGCACCGACATCGCCGATCCCGAGCATCGCAGGATCAGTTCGCACCGGCTGATCGCCAAGATGCCGACGATCGCGGCGATGGCCTACAAGTATTCGGTCGGCCAGCCCTTCATGTATCCGGACAACAACCTGTCCTACACCGGCAATTTCCTGCGGATGACCTTTGGCGTCCCGGCCGAGGAATATGTGGTGAATCCGATCGTCGAAAAGGCTATGGACCAGATCTTCATCGTTCACGCCGATCATGAGCAGAATGCCTCGACCTCGACCGTCCGGCTGGCTGGCTCATCGGGCGCCAATCCTTTCGCCTGCATCGCGGCCGGGATCGCCTGCTTGTGGGGGCCTGCACACGGCGGCGCCAACGAAGCCGCGCTGAACATGCTGCGCGAAATCGGAACGCCGGATCGCATTCCCCACTATATCGCGCGGGCCAAGGACAAAAACGATCCTTTCCGCCTGATGGGCTTCGGCCACCGCGTCTACAAGAATTATGACCCCCGTGCGACCGTGATCCAAGGGATGGTGCGGGACGTCCTGAGCTCGCTGGGGATCAGCGATCCGGTCTTTGAAGTTGCGCTTCAGCTCGAAGAAATGGCTCTCAACGACCCCTATTTCATCGAGAAGAAGCTGTTCCCCAACGTCGATTTCTATTCGGGTGTGATCCTCTCGGCAATCGGCTTCCCAACCACCATGTTCACCGTGCTGTTCGCCCTGGCGCGCACGGTCGGCTGGGTGGCGCAGTGGAACGAGATGATCAGCGATCCCAACCAAAAGATCGGGCGCCCGCGCCAGCTCTACACCGGCCCGGCCCAACGCGATTACGTGCCGCTCGACAACCGCTGAACTGCGCGCAATCATCGTGCCTTGACCCGGGCGAGAAGTCCGACGCTGGCGTAATCATGTGGCCCAGTTCCAGCTATATGCCGGCCGACCCCAAGTGGACCTTCTTCGGGTCACTCTTCGCTGTCGCCGAAATCCTGCTTGTCTTGCTCAGCCGCAGTCGTCGGAGCTAGCGCCAGCAAATCTGCCGGTACGTCGAGGACGAATCGCGCGCCCTGCCCGGGTGCGCTTTCAACCGTCAGGTCACCGCCCATCGCCCGTGCGAGCCGACGCGAGATATAGAGCCCCAGCCCCGAGCCACCATCTTCGCCGCTGCGGCCCAGACGCTCGAACTTTTCGAAAACCTTGGCCTGCTGCACTTCGCTGAGGCCAGGCCCCTGGTCGGCGACAATCAGGCGGGCACGCGATCCGGCGTCTTCGAGCCTGATCCAGACTTGCGAATTGTCCGGCGCGTAGCGGATCGCATTGCCAACCAGATTTAGAAGAATCTGCAAAACCCTTCGAAATTCGGCAATTGCCGGCAGATTTTCACCCTGCTTTGGAGGATCGATCGCTATCCCGCGCTCCTGTGCCCGCACCGCCAGGATACCGGCCGCGCGTCGGGCAACATCTGCCAGGTCGATCCGATCGGGCGCGGTATTGAATTCCTCGGATTCGACCACTTCCAGGTCGGCCAGATCCTCGACCAGCGCCAGCAAATGCTGTCCCGCTGCGGCGATATCGGCGGCATACTGGCTGTATTCCTCGGCCAATGGGCCGGCCATGCGGGTGCGGATAGTCTCGGCGTTGGCGATGATCCGGGCAATCGGCTGGCGCAGCACCGGGGCGATATCGCGGCCGACCAGTCCAGGTCCGTTTTGCGGCAGGATCACGTCAGGCCCGGCGGGCCTGGCAGGTTCCGGCAGCGGTGCATCGGCGCAGAGGCACAGCTCGTATCCGGTTGGCGCGGATCCAGGAACTTGTTGCGGGAGCAGCGACGCGCGCCAGCTCCGATCGGATCCGGCGATCTTGACAACAGCACCGTCGAGAAGCCGCCAGTGCATCGGTTGTTCGTGCGCGGCGCCTTCGATCGAGACGAAATCGGTCCAAGGCTTGCCCAGCCCCAGTTGCATGGCTTTGACCAGGTCGGTCAGGTCGCGAGCATCGGCTACGACGCTCTGCACGCCTTGCTGGGCATCGAGCCGCGCGGTCAGTTCGGCGAGACTTCGATCGATCGCAGCACGGTGATCTGCGATTGTGGTCGGATCTTCCGGCGGCAAGGCACCGACTTGCCAGCTGTTGACCCTGAGTGCACAGGTGTCATCGCCAAGGGGATCGACCTCAATCCAGGCCGTTACCGTGTCGTTACCATCAGTCGCACGGATCGCGCGAGCAAGCTTGAGTCCGAATTCCTGAGCCTTCGCCACCAGGTCGCGCAGCGCCGGAATAGCGATATCACCGGGAATCTCGCCGCCGCAAGCCAGCTGCAGCCCGGCGAGCGGCTCGCCGGCGCTGACCAGCCTGCCGGACGCATCGCAGCGCCCTTCGGCAAGGCACGGACTGGTGGAGACCACTGGCTTCAACTGCCCGGGTAGGCGGCCGAACGGGCTAGCAGCGCCGCGGCATAGTCGGTGCCTAGCTGTTCGAACCCGGACGGAAGCGCAACATCGGGATGAAGCGATACGAACTGTTCTTCGATTGCCTGTGGTTTGAGACCGGCTGCACGCAGCGCGAGCGCCAAGCGGGCTAGTTGACCCTCATTGGTGGCCAGTACCGCCATTTCGCGGTCATGCCCTGAAGCAAGTGCGAGCGCGCTAAGGAACATGGCAACGCCTGCATGGGTTGCCGAAAGCGCAGCTGTTGCTCCTCCGCCCATCCCGGCTATCAGACGGGCAATCAGGCCAAGCCGCGAGCGCCCTTCGTCATAGCTCTCACGAACGGCTTGCTCAGCCGCTGCAGCCGCAGCCTGGCCAGCCTCGTCCATCCCGGCCTGCCCGCGCATCGCCAGGACGGCGGCATGAAGCAGGTCGCCGGGCAGTTCAGTCAGCGGCAGCTGCATCCGCCGCTGGTTCTGGACAAACCGGGCCTGCGATCCAAGCAAGGCCATGCCATTCGATGCGACAGCCGGTTCGCTCGAAGCAATCAGGGCCTGGAGCAGAGGGGAAAGCACCGGATCGAGCGCCAATCGGGCTTGCAGCCGTTCGGTCAGTTGCCATTCGAGCGCGAGCGCGTGAACGTGCCCGAGAAACCCGGCATGAGCGACCAATCCATCGACCAGCGCATGAATCCGGGCCGGCGCGTGTTCGCGCTCATCGTCGTTGCCCGTTGCGATCGCTAGCTGGTCAAACAGCTGGCGCGCCACATCGCTCATCATGCCTCGAACCCGGGCGATGATCTCGTCGCCGAACACCGAGTGCTCGTCGTTGGCAAGCAAATGGCGCAGGATCGGTGAAATCGTGCCAATCAGCGCATCGCCGTGCGCCAATTCGTCGCGCAGCACTAGCGCTACGGCATCCGCTGAAATCGCTTGGGCAGAATTATCAGTCATGCCCTGTGCCATAGCCTTGCTTGGTTAAGGTCGCGTTAGCCGAAACTGGCCGCTGGAAAGCCCAATTGCCGCCACTGCCGCGGCAACCGCGCCGAGGTGAGTTGCATCACCCATCACCCCGGCCAACATCGTGCCCATCAGCATCAGCGCGACCAGGCTGCGGTCGGTCAGCCAGCCACTCCACCGACCGGTAGGCAGGTTGGAAACCACGCGCAGCAGCGCGATCAGCATGAACGGCGGGAACAGGCGTTCGAGAAATGGATGGTTGCCCGGAGCATCGGCTGCCCAGGCGAGCAGCACGACCAGGACAGCATCGATCAGCCAGGCATAAGCGCCAAGCCCGTCGATCCCCTTGCGCGGTGCAATTTCGTCGCGCTCGATCCGGACCAGCAAAGCTGCGGATTCGCGCAGCAACCAACCCAGTGCGCAAAGCCCGAGTCCAGTCGCAACGTAGCCCGACCAGCCCGCTCCCAGCGCCAGCAGAACCGCAGCCAATGCGCCGATCAGCACCGCATTTGCACCGCTGCCGGCATGGAGCAAAGCCGGGCCGAGCCCACGGACAGCCAACAACGCCAAAGCGCGCGCCGGACCCAGCGGCGCGGCATCGCGGGTGCGCTGGCGGATCCACAGCGGTTCGATCGCATGAGCTTCGTCATCGCTGCGCACCAGGGTCCAGAACAAGCCGTCCTGCCCCGGTGCTGGCAAGGCGCGCTGGCGCACACCGGCTTGCAAGGCAATTCGCTGCAACGACGAGACCGCGTCGCAATCGGCCGGAAGATCGGCCAGGCGCTCAACCAGACGGCCCGGCAGGCGCATCGCCCCGGCAGCCGCATGGTTGAGGTCGATCCGTTCAAACCCGGCCGCCAGCCCAAGTTCAATCGGTTGGACCAGTACCGATTGGCCATCCGAGAGCAAGTCACAGGCCTCGGCGGTCGAGGCAAACAGGCCATCGGCCAGTACGATCAGTTCATCGGTTGCGGTGACCAGACCGACCAGCGGCCGCGCCCCGGGAATGACGTGAAACTGCACCCCGGCGCGCTCGGCAAGATGCTGCAACTCGACAATCGGATTGGTCAGCGCAGGCGCAATGCAGACAATCCGGTCGCACTGCAGCGCCAGCGCCAGCGCAAGCTGTTGGCGTGCGACCGTCAGTCCCCCGATCCGCAGGAACGCACGCGCACCAAGACCGCTTTCGGCGGCCGGTTCAAGCATGGACAACAAGGCGACCCGCAGCGTTCTTCTCCGCGCATTCGGGATGGGAACGCGCTATTTAGGTCCGCTTGGCGGCACTGCCAAGCGGCGCGGAGGCCCAGGCCCCGATTATCGCTTCAAGGAGCTGAAAAATCGGCCAGAAAAGCCTGCAAGCGGCGCAGCACCCGCGGATCGCCGGGCGCGCCTTCGAGCGCCTCTTCGGCCAGATCAATCAGAGTCTCGGCATGGAAGCTCGCGGCAATCCCCTTGAGCCGCAGCGCCGCCATCTGCCAGTTGGCATCGCAGCGCGATCGGGAAAGCAGATCGACCTGGCGCGCAACGCTCTCGCTAAAGGCTTGGCGCAGCTCGAGAAACAGCACGCCATCTTCGCCAGCCGCGGCGGCCAGAGTGGCATCAAGGGCTCCTGCTTCGTAGGCCATCTCACCAACATAGCATCAACAGGTTAAACCGGGGTTTATCCACAGCGTAATCATGGTAAACAGCCCGCCATGACCAGGGGAACCCGCATCGCCGCCGTAGACGCCGATACGCCGCAAGGCGTTGAAATTGCGTCACCAACCGACATCGCTGAGCCGATCGAGACCGAAGCGGCGAGCGACGACTGGTGGGAGGAAGAGGCCCCCGCCCGGCGCCGCCCCTGGCTGGCGATCGCTGCCGGAACCATCTCGGTGCTCGCCGTGGCGGGCTGGACCGCGCTGTTCGTCATGGCCAACCTGGCCGAAATCCAGACCGGCGGCAGCTTGGTGCAATGGACCGACTGGATCCGTGACTGGTCGGTACCGGTGCTGCTGGTTGCGCTGACCTGGCTGCTGGCGATGCGCAACAGTCGCCGTGAGGCGCTGCGCTTTGGCGAAGCGGCCCGCTCGCTCAGCGAGGAATCGGCCCGGCTGGAAGAACGGCTGACCACGGTCAACCGCGAGCTCAGTCTGGCCCGCGAATTCATCGCCGCGCAGACCCGCGATATAGACTCGCTTGGCCGGGTCGCGACCGAGCGACTGTCCGTCCATGCCGATAAGCTCGCCTCGCTGATCCAGGACAATGGCTCGCGGATCGATTCGATCGGCGATGTCAGCACCGCCGCGCTCGAAAACATGGAAAAGCTGCGCGGACAGCTGCCGGTAATCGCCAGTTCGGCCAAGGACGTCACCAACAACATCGCCGCGGCGGGCCGCACCGCCCACGCTCAGGTCGAGGACATGGTCGCGGGTTTCAACAAGCTCAACCAGTTCGGCCAGGCCAGCGAGCGTCAGGTCGGCACCCTGCGCAGTCTGGTCGACGAAACCATCGGCGAATTCACTCGCCAGGCCGAAAAGCTCCAGGAAGTGGCCGAAGCCCGGTTCGCCGCGCTGGGCGAGCGAAGCGTGGAATTCCGGGCTGAACTCGACAGTCACGAGGTCGAAGCACTCGCTGCAATCCGCACCCGCGCCAGCGCCCTGTCCGAAGAACTCGAAGGTGCCCGCGGCTTGCTCGACGGGCACGAGGCCGAAAGCCTGACCTCGCTGCGCGCCCGCCTCGGCGGGGTCCGCGATGAAAGCGGCGCGCTGGTCCGTTCGCTACGCGAGGGTGAAAGCGGCGCGTTGGAGACTTGGAACGCATCCATTATCGCGCTTGGGAATACCTTGCGCACTGCGATCGGCGAAGTGGCGGATATTGACCGCAAGGCCATGGAATCTGCCCGCAACCGACTGGGCGAACTGAAGCAGGAAGCCGCCGACGTCGATGCCCGGCTAAGCGAGCGCGACCGGTTGTTCGCCGCCGAACTGGAACAACGCAGCGTCGAATTCGACACCCGCCATGCCCAGTTTGTTGCACAGTTGAGCGAACAGATGGCCGCGCTTGACGAATCGGCCGCGCGGCACCGCGAACTGCAGGACTCTCAATCCAACGCCATGTCCGAACGCAGCGAAGCTATCGAGGCGAAGCTGGCCGAACTTGTCGCAGCAATGCAAGGCATCGCCGGGCAAGGAGATGAAGTCGAAGGGCGCATGGCGCGCAGCCTCGACAACCTTTCGGGCAAGCTCATCGCAAGCCGCGAGGCGCTGGCCGGGACCGACCAGGCGGTCGAAACCCTGACCGACAACAGCGTGCGTCTGCTCGAACTGATTCAGGCCAGCGTCCAGCATACCACCCAGAACCTGCCCGAAGCGATGGGCATCAGCGAAGCGCGGCTGACCGAGATTGAAGGCCGGGTTTCGGCGCTGCGCAGCGTAGCCGAAGAGGCAGCTGAAAAGGGCCAGGCACTGGCCGGCCACGCCGCCGCCGCCAGTGGGGTCTTTGTTTCGGCGCTTGACCAGGTCGCCAGCCTCAACGCGCAGATCAACGAGGAAGGCAGCCGCCAAACCGCCACGCTCGAAGCACTGCAAGCCGCGCTGGACAAGGTCCGCAGCGAGAGCCTGGCGCTGGCTGAACAGGCGCAGGGCGAATTGGGCAAGTCGATTGCCGAGCTCAACCAGTCGGCGCGCGATGCGGTTGCCGGAATCGAAACAATGAGCGCAACCTCGATTGGTGCTCTTGCGGTCAAGATCGGCGAAGAGAGCGCGGCGGCAATCGACAAGGCAGTGCGCGAGCGCACCGCCGCGGTAGCAGGCGAGCTCGAGCAAGCGACCGCCAAAGCCGCGGGAGCAAGTCGCGAAGCAGCGGTGGCGCTGCGCGACCAATTGGCCAAAGTCAACGAACTGGCCAGCGCCCTTGAACAACGCGTCGCCTATGCCCGCAACCGCGCCGAAGAGCAGGTCGACAACGATTTCGCCCGCCGGGTGGCCTTGATCACCGAAGGCCTCAATTCGAACGCCATCGACATTGCTCGGGCGCTCGACACAGAGGTTACCGACACTGCCTGGGCAGCCTATCTCAAAGGCGATCGCGGCATCTTCACGCGCCGCGCGGTGAAGCTGCTCGATTCGCCCGAGGCCCGGGCCGTTGCTCAGCTCTACGAGAACGATCGCGAATTCGGCGATCACGTCAGCCGCTACATCCACGATTTCGAAGCGATGCTGCGCCAGTTGCTGTCGACCCGCGACGGGCATGCCTTGGGCGTAACCCTGCTGTCATCGGATATGGGCAAGCTCTACGTTGCGCTGGCCCAGGCGATTGAGCGGCTGCGCAGCTAGCGCAGGACGCAAGAATCGTGAATCACCCTCATCCCCAAGCCCGACCATCCTGAGCTTGTCGAAGGATCGTTTTTCTTCAAGCGGTTGCGTACGACGCACGAAGAAAAGGACGGTCCTTCGACAAGCTCAGGATAGTCGGTTCAGGTTGGCAGGTGGTTCTGATATGCCGCACGCAGCTAGCCGGACTTAGAAATACTGGGTAATATCGATATCGTCGATGGTCATCCAACCATTGACGTAGTTGGCATAATAGAGCCCGAAGAGGATCAGGGCGAGCACGGTGGCGCGCTTGGCTACGCGCTTGGCGTTGAAATTGACCGGCGCGCTGCTGACCTGGCCGGGTACCAGTTCGACCCCGTCATCATCGTGGCTACGGATCCCAAACGGCATCACCAGGAAGGCGCTCATCACCCAGAACAGCAGCAGGATTGCGAGGATCGAAGTCAATTTCATGTCAGTGATCCGCCAGTATGACCCGCACCTGCGGCTTCTTGCCTGACCAGCGCTGGGCCGCACGCCGCGCGGCAAGGCGGGCAGCTTCAACCACAACTTCGCGGTCGTGGCGCTGTCCACCCTTGAGTTTGGCCAGCGCCGCCTTGACGTCCTGCGCCGTTTCCGCGACGAAATCGTCCTGATCCTCATCAAGCGGCAAGCCGATGCTCTCGACATGGACCCGGCCCTTGCCGTCGAGCACCACGATCACCAGCCCGCTTTGGGCCAGGCGGCGCCGCATCACCATAGCCTCGCCGTCGGCCGGGCTGATGATATCACCGTCCAGAATCAGGCGCCCGGCCCGAACTTCGTCGATCTTGCCGGGCTTGCCGGGGGCAAGCCGCACCAGGTCGCCGTTCTCCTGGAACACGGTCTGCTTGATCCCGCAGGCCCGACCCAGCCGCGTCTGTTCTTTCATGTGGCGCACTTCGCCGTGGACCGGCATCAGGATCTGCGGACGGATCCAGCTGTAGAGCGCTTCGAGTTCGGGCCGCCCGGGATGTCCGGATACGTGGATGGCGCTCTGCCGGTCTGTGACCAGAGTAACATCGCGCCCGGCTAGGCGGTTCTGGATCCGGCCGATCGCCACCTCGTTGCCGGGGATCTGGCGGCTGGAGAACAGCACGACATCGCCCGCTTCCAGCGCGATCGGGTGGTTGCTTTCAGCGATCCGTGCCAATGCGGCCCGCGCCTCGCCCTGCCCGCCGGTCGCCAGGATCAGCACTTCGCCGCGCGGTAGCGACATTGCAGTGTCGAAATCGACCCGCTCGGGCAGGTCTAGCAGGTAACCGCAGGCCTGCCCGGTGCGGATGATCCGGTCGAGCGAGCGCCCGGCCACACACAGCCGCCGGTTGGTCGCCTTGGCCACTTCGCCCAGCGTCTGCAGCCGCGCGACATTGGACGCGAATGTGGTCACCACCACGCGCTTGCCGTGATGGCGCTTGACCTCCTCTAGCAAGGCTTCGCGCACCGCCCCTTCGGAGCCGGAGGCCTTGGGATTGAACACGTTGGTCGAATCGCAGACCAGCGCGAGCACGCCCGCATCACCGATCGCGGTCAGTTCCTGCTGGGTGGCCGGGGTGCCGATCAGCGGTTCGTCATCAAGCTTCCAATCGCCGGTGTGAAAGATCTTGCCATAGGGAGTGTCGATCAGCAGCGCGTTGCCCTCGGCAATCGAGTGCGCCAGCGGGACAAAGCGGATCCCGAACGGGCCCAGCGCGAACCGGTCGAGGTGATCGATGACGTTGAGTTCGATCTCCTTGGCAATCCCGGCTTCCTCCAGCTTCTCGTTGACCAGCTTGGCGGTGAACGGCGTGGCATAGAGCGGGACGCCCAGTTCCTTCGCGAAATAGGGCACCGCGCCGATATGATCCTCATGCGCGTGGGTCAGCACGATGCCGATCAGGTCCTTGCGGCGTTCCTCGATGAAGTCGAGGTCAGCAAAAACCAGTTCGGTGCCGGGGTATTCGTTGGCGCCGAAGGTCATCCCCAGATCGACCATCAGCCACTTGCCCTCGCAGCCATAGAGATTGACGTTCATGCCAATCTCGCCCGATCCGCCAAGCGCGCAGAAGAGTAACTCCCCCTTTTTGATTATTGGGCCTGGCTTCACGATGCTCCGTCCCGGTTGGCGTACAACAATGCAATTCCTCTCAAGGTCAGGTCGGGTTCGACCCGGTCAAACAGGTCGGCGTGGGCCTGGAACAGCGGGGCCAGGCCGCCGGTAGCGATGACTTTCGCTGGGCGGCCGATTTCCGCCTTCATCCGCCATACCATGCCTTCGATCATACTGACGTATCCCCAGTAGATCCCGATCTGCATCTGGCCGACAGTATCGCGCCCGATCACGCTCGAACCGGGCGGCGGCTCGATCGCGATGCGCGGAAGCATGGCGGCGGCATTGTAGAGCGCATCGAGCGAGAGGCTGACTCCAGTGGCGATTGAGCCGCCCAGATAGGCCCCATCGGCCCCGATATGGTCGAAAGTGGTGGCGGTGCCAAAGCTGATCACGATCTTGTCGCCCGCTTCAAGCGCCTGCGCCGCGATGGCATTGGCCGCGCGGTCGGCGCCCAGCGCCCGTGGTTCGTCAACCTTGAGCGCGATACCCCATTCGACCGGCGCGCGTCCGCCGATCAGCGCATCGATCTTGAAGTACTTCTGCGCCAGTTCCTGCAGGTTGTGGAGCGCGCGCGGAACCACCGAGGCAATCACCACCGCCGAGACATCGGAGCGCGCATAGCCCTCCATCCGCAGCAATTGATCAAGCCAGACCGCGTATTCGTCAGCGGTGCGCTTGATATCGGTGGCAAGCCGCCAGCGCTGCACGATGGTGCCCGCATCGTCGACCAGAGCAAATTTGACATTGGTATTGCCGTTGTCGATCGCCAGCAACATGGCGGTCTCCTTATGCCAGGCGGACTTCGCCCGCGTGAATGGTCCGCGTCGTGCCGTCTGCAAGCCGCAGTTGCAAGGCTCCATCGCTGGCGAGGCCTGC
>JANPMA010000044.1:0-2025 GCA_031422595.1 Novosphingobium sp.
GGGAAGTTAGCCGCAAATGCGCTGGGCGCAAGGGTCAGGCGGCGGCCATCACGCCTTGCGGCAGCATCGACTGCAGCGAACCGGGCAGCCGCAGGACCAGTGCCGAGCGGATCGGGGTCCAGAAGGCCGAGAGCGCCAGCAACGCCGAGCCGATCACCAGCCCGGTCAGCGCGACGTTGAGCTCAACCGCGCCGAACTGATCGAACAGCCAGGTCAGCGCGACCAGCACATAGGCCAAGGCCGAGACCAGCAGCGCGCGGCGATCGACCGCCAGCGCCACCGCGCCCATCAGCACATAGATCGCCAGCACGCCGACTGCTGCAAGGGCGCCAATATTCTCGCCCTCGTTGACCCCCAGCCAGTTGAACAGCGGGTGCGCGATCATCGGCGCGGCCAGCAGGTGCAGCCAGAAGGCAACGTCGCTGCGGCGGGTTTCGCGCTTGGGATCGCTCATGTCCCAGCGCATTGCCACGGCGAAGATCGCTAGGCCGCAGGCAAAGACCAGCGGCAGCAGGATCGATTCCGCTTCGCGGCTGCCGGTGGCGCTCATCCAGGCGGAAACAACCAATGCCACCGCGGTTACCGCGATTCCAGCCGTGCCGGCCGCGACCGTGATCGGGACCATAAAGCGTCGCCAGTGGAACCAGGCCGCAGCTGCCGCCAAGAGGCCGATGCCCGCGCCGATCATCACGCCAGTCTGGTCGCTCATCTTGGGATCAGCTTCGGCCAGGATATTGATTGGCACTGCCGCCACACCGCCAACGAAGGCCAGCAGCAGGACGATCGAAGGCAGCGCCATACGGCGCTTCCTGGTGAAGAACTCGGCGAGCATCCAGGCCGCGCCTGCGACCAGTGCTCCGGCAATTCCCGGCGCGATCGCATCGCCGATCCCGGCTGCCGCCATCAGCAGCAGCACCGCCGCGATTGAGACAAAGATATCGTTGAAGCCGGTGATCAGGCGGAAGTGTTCTTCATCCGCCACCGGCGCGCTGCGCATACCGGAAGCATGCGCGCGCAGCGCCTCAGCCGCCTCATGGCTGATTGCACCGGCGGACACGGCCGATTGCAGGTCATTTTCGGAATACATGGGCATTCTCCCCTGTGGATAAAGGGAGAATGCCCGATGTGTGTTAGTGTGTCAATACAGTTAGGCCGGTCCAATAGGACAAATATATTTGACTCAATTTGTCGCGTATGTTTGACATGAAAACGAAGAAGCAGGAGGATCTAATGTACGAGTTCACCATGGGCGGAGCGTGGTTCAAGTGGTCGGCGCTCGATTCAGTATCAAAGCGACTGGCCGGAATAAGCGTGGGTGCGGCAGGAATCGCGGCCTTACCGATCGGCATTTTTCTCGGTGAAGGGCTAGCTCACAAGGGTCGCGTTGAATGGATGTCAGCACAACCTTGGATGGCTTGGGTTTTCCTATTTGGCGTAGCGATTTCTGCATATTTCTGGTGGCGCTTCAGTTTGCGCCAGGACGAGATGTTTAACCTAGTCCAGAACTGGACGCTAGGGATGGCGGGCGGCTGGACCATCGTCGGAGTGATCGTTTGGCTTACGCTGCACGTTGCCGGTGCAGCGCCCGCCCCCAATGTCGTGGCAATTCCGGTCGCCTTCTATGCTGCGGTTTTTGGCTTTTGGTTCATTGCGGTGCGGCGATGGGCGTAAAGACCACGCTGCCTGCCATGCGGGCGACGCAGCGGCTGACCCAAGCCGATTTGGCCTTGGCGGTAGGTGTTTCCCGGCAGACTATCAATTCGATCGAAACCGGTCGTTTCGAGCCGAGTCTCAGCCTTGCGCTCAAGATTGCACATTACTTCGCAAAGCCTGTCGAAGAGCTGTTCGAACTCGCAACCAAGTGAGTTCGAACACTGAACGCCTTCACCCCAGCCCGCCGATTTTGGCCAGTGCGGCCATCACCACCTGGCTCTGCTCGCCGCCCGACTGGGGGACGATTTCGCCGGTGCGGTCGATGATCTGGTCCCAGTGCGCGGCGATCCCTTCGGGGGTGCGCTCATCGGC
>JANPMA010000045.1:0-8429 GCA_031422595.1 Novosphingobium sp.
ATCGTCTTCATACATCCACTCCTTCGATAGACTTCTCATCACAAGAAGCCCAGCGAAGCTATCCGCAATACCCCCCCCGGCTTAAGACCGAGCAACTTACCTGTAAGACAACGACAGAGTCTGAGTAATCACCCCGCCGCCGCCTGCTCGCTCTCCCAAACGGTCAGGTAACGGGCTTTCAGCGTGCGCTTGTCAACCTTTTCGGTGCCCAGCCGCGGCAGGGTTTCGTGTTCCTGCCACAGCCGCACGGGCACCTTGAACGGGGCGATCCGCTCGAGCAGGTAGGCACGCAGGGCCTCCTCGCTCAGCGCCGCACCATCCTTGGTCAGGTAGACCCCGGTCGGCAGCTCGCCGAACTTCTCATCGGGCATGCCAAAGACGCTGGCTTCGGCCACATCGGGGTGGGCATAGATCGCTTCTTCGACCTCGATGCAGCTGATATTTTCACCGCCGCGGATGATGATGTCTTTCTTGCGGTCGACGATGAACAGGTAGCCGTCTGCGTCGAGGTAGCCGAGATCGCCGCTGCGGAACCAGCCGTCCGGCGTGATCGCCGCCTGGCTGGCCTCGGTGTTGTTCCAGTAGCCGTTGAAGTTGACGATCGAGCGGATCGAAACCTCACCAACCTGACCCGCCGGCAACTGGCTGCCATCGTCGTCCAGGATCCCGACTTCGGCCAGCGGCTTGGTCGCGGTGCCGGTCGATCCGGGCTTGGCCAGGTAGTTCTCGTTGAGGTTGCCGCAGCCGACCGCGTTGGTTTCGGTCAGGCCATAGCCCAAGAGCGGGAAGGCATGCGGCAGCGCCTGCTTGATCTTGTGGACGTGATCGACCGGGCGCGGCGCGCCGCCCGCGGCAAAGGCGGTGCAGCTGGTCAGATCGTAGTTGCCGCGATTGGGATGGGTCGCGATCTCGAAGCTCATCAAGGGTACGCCGACGAAATAGGTGACCTTTTCGGCCTCGATCAGCCGCATCGCTTCCTCGGCATCCCATTTGGGCATCAAGACCAGCTTGCGGCCGATCACGAAGCTTTGCAGGAACACCGGCACTTCTCCGGTGACGTGGAACAACGGCACGTTGACCAGGGTGCACGGCTGCACCGTGGGCGCCTCGCCCCGGTCGGTCATATGGGTCAGGACCGTCAGCGTCTGCGCGACAAAGCTGAAAGTGCCTTGGGTCACCGCACGGTGATCGGACCAGGCGCCTTTCGACTGGCCGGTCGAGCCCGAGGTGTAGAGGATCGTCGCCAGATCGTCGCCGGTCAGCTCGGGCAGCGGTGTGTCCGCGCCGCCGCCATGCGCCAGCAGCGAAGCGAGCCCTTCGCGCCAGGGCTTGTCGTGTTCGAACACCACCACCCGGGTCGCCAGGTCGAGCTCGGCGATCCGCGCGGCGCGCTGGGCATCGGCCAGCACCATGGTGCAGCCGGTCAGCTCGATCCCGGCGGCCATTTCCTCGCCGCTCCACCAGCCGTTGAGCAAGGCCGCGCAGCCGCCGGCCATCTCGACGGCCATGTATGCAATGATCCAGTTGGTCGAATTGCGCGCGGCGATCCCGATCCGGTCGCCCTTCCTGACCCCCTGACCTTCGACCAGCGCACCCGCAACTTCGCGCGCGGCTTCATAGGCCCCGGCAAAGGTGGTGCGGATCGGACCATCGACCAGAAAGGTAGCCTCGCCGTGCTGCGCGCAGAAATGCGCGAACAGCGCGGGCAGCGTGGGCGGCGCGTTCTTGAGCATCGGCAGCTCGCGGCCAAAGCGTTCGAACGGGACCACTTCCAGCATTCCGCCGGGGGCAGTCAGGCGGTCAACCACATTGTTAAGGGCATTGTCGAGTTCGCTGGCCATGCGGCATCCTTCTTGTGAGGCACCGGGCCCGCCCCTTTCGCAGCCCCGTCCTTTGTCCCAAAATGTTGCAGCGGATTTGTTTCCCGCCGCGCTCTGTGCCAGATAGCACCGCAACCACCGGGTGCGCGCTGCCATCCGTCCATTGCTTGCTTAAGGGGTTAGCCGCTTGCTGTCACTATCACTGGCCACTCTCGCCGCGGCCGCCGCCGATGCGCCGATCCAGTTCACCGACCTGGGGCTGAAGCCATACCTGTTCAGCATCGAGACCGGCTGGGGTCAGTTCCAGCTGCGGTGGTACAGCCTGGCCTATCTGGCCGGGATCATCTTTGCCTACTGGCACGTCTCGAAAACGCTCAAGGCCCCCGGCGCACCGCTGGCCCAGCGCCATGTCGATGACCTGTTCTTCTATTGCACGCTGGGGGTGATCCTGGGCGGGCGGCTGGGCTATGCCACCTTCTACACCGGCGGCAGCACCGGCGAACCGAGCCTGTGGGGCGAGCCGCTTGAACTGCTCAAGCTGTGGGGCGGCGGGATGAGCTTTCACGGCGGACTGATCGGGGTGCTGGTCGCGCTGGCCTATGTCTGCTGGCGCAACCAGCTCTCGTTCCTGAGAGTCTGCGACTATATCGCGGTGCCGGTGCCGGTGGGGATGCTGCTGGGCCGACTGGCCAACTTCATCAACGGTGAGCTGTGGGGCCGCCCGGCCGAACCGGGGCTGTCCTGGGCGATGAACTTCCCCACCGATCCGCTGCAGATCGCCCGCCATCCCAGCCAGCTCTACCAGGCCGGGCTTGAGGGCCTGCTGCTTGGCGCGGTGATGTTCTGGCTGTTCTGGAAGACCCGCGCGCGCTGGAAGCCGGGCCTCCTGGTCGGGGTGTTCGCTCTGGGAATGGGCCTGGCCCGGTTCGTGTCCGAATTCTACCGCGAGCCCGATGCCCAGTTGAGCGATTTCGCCCTGCGCACCGGGCTCTCGATGGGCCAGTGGCTGACGATCCCGCTGATCGCGGTTGGTCTGTTCTTCATGATCCGCGCCCTGCGCAAGCCCGAACTGAACAGTGCGGCACCCGCGCCTGAATGAGCGGGCCCCACGAAACCGAGCCGCTGGGGGCGATCTTCCGGCGGCTGATCGCCAACACCGGGCCGATCAGCGTGGCGCACTACATGGGCGAATCGAACGCGCGTTACTATTCGGCCAAGGACCCGCTGGGCGCGGCCGGCGATTTCGTCACCGCGCCCGAAATCAGCCAGATGTTCGGCGAGCTGATCGGGCTGTGGCTGGCCGATATGTGGATCAATGCCGGGCGCGAGGAGCCGGTTCACTACGTCGAGCTTGGGCCGGGCCGGGGCACGCTGGCGGCCGATGCGCTGCGGGCGATGAAACGCTATGGGCTGGAACCGTCGATCCATTTCGTCGAAGGCTCGACCGCGCTCAAGGATGTGCAGCTGGCGACCGTTCCGGGCGCGCAGTGGCACCATGACCTCTCGACCCTGCCGCCCTATGGCCCGATCCTGCTGGTCGCCAACGAGTTCCTCGATGCCCTGCCGGTCCGCCAGCTGGTGATGACCGGGGAGGGCTGGCGCGAGCGGATGGTGGTCCCGGAAGGCGCCGAAAATTCTGGGCGTTTCGTTTGCATTGCCGGCAGCCAGCCAATGGACGCCGCGGTGCCCGAAATGCGCCGCGCGGCCGAGCCAGGCACGATCATCGAGACCTGCCCGGGCGCCGCAGCCACCGTCTACGAAGTGGCCGGGCGGCTGATCGAACAGGGCGGGGCGGCGCTGTTCATCGACTATGGCCACGATGCGCTGCGCGATGGCTCGACGCTGCAGGCGGTGCGCAATCACCTGAAAGTCGATCCCTTCACGGGTCCCGGCGAGGCCGACCTGACCGCCCACGTCGATTTCGCCACCTTGGTCCCGATCGCCCAGTCACGCGGGTGCAAGTGGCTGGGGACCTTGCCGCAGGGCCGGTTCTTGCGCAACCTGGGCATCGACGCCCGCGCCCAGACATTGGCCCAGGCCGCCCCGCAGCACGCCCAGGCGATCGAAGCGGCCAAGGAGCGGCTGGTCGGCGAGGGGCAGATGGGGCTGCTGTTCAAGGTGATGGGGCTGGCTTCGCCCAGCTGGCCGGGCGGGGCGGGGTTCTGAGCCGTGCTGTTCAAGCGGGCTGAACTGTTTGACCTTTTTGGCCTGTTCGACTGAACCGCCCCGGTTGCCGCGCCCCGTCAAGCTGCTATGCCTGTGCCCAAAGGGGAGAACCGACAATGGCGTCACTATCGTCGCGCCTGGTCAAACGGGTGCTGCTGGCGCTTTACCGCTGGAAGGGCTGGACACTGGTCAGCGTGGCGCCGGTGCCGCGGCGCTGTGTGCTGCTGGGGGCGCCGCACACCTCGAATTGGGATTTCGTGTTCTTCCTGGGGGTGACCCATCAGGTCGGGATCGCGCCCAATTTCATGGGCAAGCACAGCCTGTTCAAATGGCCGATGACCCGCTTCATGCATGACATGGGCGGGATCGAGGTCGATCGGAGAGCCAAGGGCCGCAACTATGTCGATCAGGTGGTGGCCGAATTCGGCCGACGCGACGATCTGCCGCTGGTGATCGCACCCGAGGGGACCCGCGGGGCGATTCTGGGCTGGCGCTCGGGCTTTTACCACATCGCGCTGAAGGCCGGGGTGCCGATCGTGCCGGCCTGGGTCGACAACAAGAACATGCTGGGCGGAATTGGCGAGGGGATCATGCCCACGGGCGACTATGCCGCCGACCTTGCCCGGCTGCTCGAATTCTACCGCTCGATGATGCCGGGCCATCCTCGCTGGGCCGCGCTTGAAGCCACGGTCAATGCCGCAAAGGAAACACCCGATGCCTGAGATGTTGCTCGTCAATCTTGTAGTCGATCTGGCGATGATGCTGGCCCTGTGCTGGGTCGCGGCACGGATCGGCGACGTTTCGTTCATCGACGCGGTCTGGGGTTTCGGGATGGTGGTCTTGGCCGCCTCGAGCTGGCTGCAGCTGGGCGATCCCGGCGCGCGGGCCACTTTGCTGCTGGCGATGACCGCGGTGTGGGGGCTCAGGCTGGCGTTGCATCTGTTCACCCGCTGGCGCGCCCACGGCGAGGATCCGCGTTATGCCCGGATGCTGGGCAAGGCGCGCGCGGAGGGGCGCTATGCCAGCGCGGCGTTCAGGCAAGTGTTCGGCCCGCAGGCACTGCTGCTGTTCATCACCTGCTTGCCCGCGCAATTGGGGATCATGGCCGCAGGCCAGCCCGCGCCAATCGGTGCGCTCGGCTGGGCCGGCTTGGCGCTGTGGCTGACCGGGGTGCTGTTCGAGTCGCTGGGCGACGTGCAATTGAACGCCTTCCGGGCCGATCCCGCCAACAAGGGCAAAGTGCTCGACACCGGGCTGTGGCGCTATACCCGCCATCCCAACTATTTCGGCGATGCCTGCGCCTGGTGGGGGATCTGGCTGGTCGCGGCCGAGGGCGGCACCTGGGTCGCGCTGGCCAGTCTGATCGGGCCGTTGTTCCTGACCTTCACGCTGACCAAATGGTCGGGCAAGCCGCTGCTGGAAAAGGGCCTCGCCAGGAGCCGCCCGGGCTACGCCGACTACGTTGCGCGGACCTCGGGCTTCGTGCCCTGGCCGCCGAAGAAGGGTTAGAATCTCTCTTGTTGGCGAGAAATCGCCCCTCCCCGGTGGGGAGGGGTTGGGGTGGGGGTTCCACGCCCGAGGGGATAGGCACCCCCATCCCAACCCTTCACCCATGGGGAAGGGCTTTCCTGACTTGGCCCAAATAGAGCAGCCTCAATGCTTGAATTCGCTCACCCGTAGCGCACCGGGCACCGCGCGTAGCGGAACCGCCTCAAGCCAGGCCTGCAGCGCGTCGAGGTCGTTGATCCCGATCACCGCCTCGCGCTGCTTCGCCAGCAGGGTGAAGCTGTCTCCGCCCTGGGCAAGGAAGCTGTTGGTGGTAACGCGATAAGTCGCGGCCGGGTCAATCGCCGTGCCGTTCAGGCTCAAGCCCACGATCCGGTTCCCCACCGGCTTTGACAGATCATAGGAGTAGGCGAAGCCCTCAGACGGGATCAGCGGTTGTTGCGGGCCCTGGGCATCGAAGCTCTGTTCCAGCACCGCTTTCAGCTCTGCACCGGTCAGGCTCTGGGTCACCAGCGTGTTGCCAAACGGCTGAACTGCATAGATTTCACCGAACTTCAGCGTGCCTTCCGCACCTGGAACCAGCGCGGAACGGACCCCAAACGGGTTCATGAAGGCGATCTGCGCGCCTGCGCTGTTGGTCGCGGCCAGCTGGGCATCGGCGATCAGCTGGGCCAGCGGCGCACCGGTCGCCGGGCCGGCGAGGTGCCCGGCGGGCTTTTGCGCAAAATCCTTGGCCGCTTCGACATAGCTGCCGACATAGGCGGCGACATCGGCGCGCGGGGCGAACTGGGGATAGAGCGGGGTCGGCGTAACCGGCCCGCGACTGCCGGTATAGGCGGCGCTTTGCACGATCACGTTGGTTGCACGCTTGGCCACGACCTTGTCCGCTACCGGATCGATTTCCAGCGTGATGTCGGTCACCCCGCCGCCATAGACCCCGGCGCTGGTCAGCAGGATCGGACGGTCCGGGTTGTACTGGCCATAGTCGCAGACATAGGCGCGGTGGGTGTGGCCCGAGACGACCACATCGACCCGGGCGTCGAGCCGGTCGAGGATCGGGCGAATCTCGCCGGTGAAGCCCGAGCAGGTGTTGGGATCGATCGGGCTGTCCTGCGTGCCGCCCTGGTGGATCAGCACGATAATCGCATCGGCGCCCTTGGCCTTGAGCCCCGGGACCAGCGCATTGATCGCATCGGCCTCGTCGCCGAAAGTCAGCCCCTTGATCCCGCCGGGCGAGACCAGATCGGGCGTGCCCTTCAGTGTCAGCCCGATGATCCCGACCCGCACCTTGCGCTTGCCGCTGCCAAAGCTGCGCAGCGCGTAGCCGGGGAACAGCGTGGACCCATTTTCGGTCATGGTGCTGGCCGAGAGGAACTGGAACCTGGCGCCGGCGAATTTCTCGACCTGACAGGGCTTGCGCGAGGTCAGTTGGGCGCAGCCGCCGCGCTGCATCCGCAGCAGTTCATGGCGGCCGCGATCGAATTCGTGGTTGCCGACCGCGTTGAAATCGAGCCCGATCCGGTTGGCGACGCCGATCGCCGGTTCGTCGAGATAGATCGAGCTGGAGAGCTGCGAGGCGCTGATCAGATCGCCGGCCGATAGGGTCAGGTGATAGGGATACCTGCCGCGCACCGAATCAAGCGCGCTGGCAAGATATGCTGCCCCGCCCGCGGGCACCTGGACCGTGCCGCCTTTGCCATCGGGAGCGAGGACCGACTGGCGCGGCGGCTCCAGCGCGCCGTGGAAATCGTTGATCGCGGCGATCCCGACCGTGACCGTTTGACCGGGTGCGGCGGAAGCGGAGCGGACAGGTTGGGTGCTGCAGGCACCCAGCAGGGCGAGCGGCAGCAGGAGCGAAAGGCGGGGATGACTCGGCATACCTCTCCCTACGCAAGTGCACAGATCGCAACAAGTGTTGCGTATTAAGCAGGCAAGACAGTTTCTTGAACAATCCGCCGGGATGTTCTATCTAACGCAGACATAAGCACGCCGCTGGGGAGAAACACAGCATGGCACGACCGCAAACCGACCTCGAAGCCGGGCGCGAAGCGCTGATCGGCCACGTCATCGCGATGATCGAGGAAAGCGGCACTTCAGCGATGACCGTGACCGAGATCGCCGCGCGCGCCGGCATGTCGCCCCCCAGCCTCTATCGCTATTTCGACAGCAAGGAAGCGCTGATCGAGGCGGTGGCCGGCCGCTGGTTCGAGCCCAAGGTCGAAATCATGGAAGAGGTCGTCGGATCAGACCTGCCGCCGCGCCGCAAGATGTACGAATTCTATGCCCGCCGCTTCGCGCTGATGAAGGCCGAGTGGGAGCGCGATCCGGTCGCCTTCGCCAACTATGTCGAGCTGGGCAAGGAGAACTTCGAGCTGATCCGCGGTTATGTCGATCTGGGCGATCACTACCTCGCGGTGATCATCGGTGAAGCCATGGCCGATGGCCAATTCGCCGGGCTTTCGGTCGACGAGGCGATCAGCCTGGTCAACCAGATCACCAACGTCTACACCAATATCGGGGCGATGGAGCAGATCATGCCCAAGCTCAGCACCGACAAGCTGGCCAGGATCGTCGACGCGCTGTTCGACGGGCTGAGCGGCCAGGATCGCGGCGCCAAGGCGATCAGCGGGCTAAGGGCGGCGTAATTTGTCACGCTGACTGGCACGGTCCCTAGCAAAAGGCTGCGCGGGTCCCTATTTACTCAGGTGTGAACACGTCAGTGCCTTATCCGGTCGCAATCGGAATCGATCCTGCGGACATCGACTTCATGGGTCATGTCAACAACGCGTCCTACCTCAAATGGGTCCAGGAAGCGGTGATCGAACACTGGCGCAGCCTGGCTCCGGCCGATGCGGTGGCGGCGCACCTGTGGGTCGCGCTCAAGCATGAGATCACCTATCTGCGCCCGACCTTTCTGGGCGACGAAGTGATCGCCAC
>JANPMA010000046.1:0-3767 GCA_031422595.1 Novosphingobium sp.
CCGGTGACGAGGACAACGGAGCCACGGATCGAGCGGAGGGGATTGGTCATTGGGCGCTCCTTAAATCATTGGCCAGTCGTAGCGGTCGAAGGCATGACCCGAAAGCTCGATTTGTTCGGAAAGCCGAACCCCGAATTTCCGTGCGACGCCCAATGATGCATGATTGTCAGCATCGATGACCGACATGATCTTGCCAAGCTTGCGCTCTCCGCGGACGTACTGAAAGACGCACCCGGCAGCTTCTGAGGCATAGCCTTGCCCCCAATACTGTTTGTCGAAAGTGTATCCCAGCTCAGGAACCTGCTCCAGATTGAGTCCCTTGGGAGCTTGAGCGCTGAAGAACCAGCCCTTGCGCAGGGCACCCGGCGCGGGAGCGGCCTCGACAACTGCATCGCTCAGCCCGCAGCGGCCGATCAGCGCGCCATCACTCTTGCGCTCGACCGCCAACTGGCCAAGCTGCGATGCCGCATAACTCTCTAGCACCGCAGCAAGCCAATCGCGCGATTCCTGCGGCGAGCGCGGCTTGCCTGTGGCGATGTAGCGGGCCACATCCGGGTCGGCCTGAATGCGGGTGTAGAAATCCAGATCGTCCATAGTGATCCGGCGCAGCACCAGCCGCTCGGTTTCGATGCTGGAAGTTCCGGAGAGCAATGTCATGGGCGGCCTGTCGATCAGAAATCAATGCCAGGGGGCCTGTAAGCCGGGTTCTGTAGCGCGGCCCGTATCCGAAGACGCGGCACGCGCTGGCAGCCATTCCTCTAGGCGATGCATTGCTGCAACGCTCAAGCAACCAACCCGGGCGGTCGATGCGAAACACACCAGCCTGGCCTTGCGGCCAGGCGCGCCGCCCCTATTCGGTCTTGCTCCGGGTGGGGTTTGCCGTGCGAGCGGTGTTACCACCACCCCGGTGCGCTCTTACCGCACCCTTTCACCCTTACCTCGAGAACGAGGCGGTCTGCTCTCTGTGGCACTTTCCCTGGGCTTCCCTGCAAGCAAGTCGCCCGGCGGGCGTTACCCGCCACCCTTGTTTCGTGGAGCCCGGACTTTCCTCGCGGTTCTTGCGAACCCCGCGGCTGCCCGGCCCCCTGGCGAGGCGGGATGTAGGGGATGGACGCATCACAGGCAAGCTTGGGCATGACAATCCCTAGACTGACCCTTGTATCAACCTTGATCCAATAGCCGGCGCGCAGGTCAGCCTAGCCAATGAAGGAGACGATGATCTCACGTCGATGAAACTTCCACCCCAGCGGCGTGCGCCTGAACTCATCCCTGTACTCACCAAGCAATGTCGGGGATTGGGTCGGAGACGTAGCCCGGCCCGGCACGCCGTCATGACGATACAGCGTCAGGTAAACGGTACCCCGCGCAGTATCTCGGTCCAAAACATCGATAAGCGCATTGGTGCAAACATGGCGGGACATCCGCGCGGCAATGTCCTGCCGAGCTTGATACCCCTGCCGGATGCTGTCACGCCCCGACATAGTGCCATCACGGGCCTTCATGACCCCATCCACAGTGAACAGATCGGCAACTCGCGCGGCCTCTCCATGGTCGAGCAAATGCGTGTATTCGAACATCAGCCGCTCACACGCCCGCTCGATCAACGCTCGTTCGTCAGGAGAGATAGACGAAGCGAGCGGGGACGGCGTCGCGCTCAGCGCTGGGACCGGAAGGGCCGCATAGGTTGCCAGAGCCATGAGCCCGCGTTTGGTCAATTGCATAAACTGCCTCCCTGGATTCCGAAGCTAGGTGAACCCAATTCCTGGCTTCGGCAATGCGGTTAGATTGGCAGCCTGTTTGGTCGGGGAACCGCTTTCAGGTTTTGAGGAGGGCGTCCGGCAAGTTGCGGAAGGCCTACCTGGTCTTTCCGCTATCCCGGTCCAGCAGCAGCGAGAACAAGATCGCCGAACACTCTCCGTCAACCAGCCCGTCGATGATATGCGGCCGCCACCGGCGCTGAAAGGTGCGCATGGCAGCGGCCGTGTCGGAGATGTCATAGCCGTAGCGTTCCAGTGCCAGGAAGAACGCCCCATCATTCTCGAACGGCGAGGGCACCTTCACCCGCGGGGTCCGAATCGCCAGCCGGTGGGCGGCCAGCAGGTCCCAGTCAAACAGTTCGCCGGGGTCCTCCTTGCGCGCCGGGGCCACGTCGGAATGGCCGACCACGTTGGCGCGCGGTACGTCCCAGCGCTGGACGATGCCTGCCAGCAAGGGCAGCAGGGCTTCCATCTGCGCATCGGGGAATGGGCGATAGCCGAATTCGTGGCCGGGATTGACCAGTTCGATCCCGACCGAGGCCGAATTGACGTCCCTGATCCCCCGCCAGAAGCTTTTGCCGGCATGCCAGGCGCGGCGATCCTCGCGGACCAGGCGGTGGACCGTGCCGTCTTCCTCGATCATGTAGTGGGCAGAAACCTTCGAGGCTTCCTGACACAGCCGCTCCAACGCTTCTTCGGCGCTCTGCATACCGGTGTAGTGCAGCACCACCATCGAGACCGGTAGCTGCCGCTCGTTCCAGTTGGGCGAGGGCGATTCGTAATCGATCAGTTCTGACATTCAGCGCGTCGCCCGGTTAGCTTTTGCCTGCAAATCCTAGCAACGGTTGCAACGTCGCGATTGAACGGAATCTCACCCCTCGGGCAGCACCGCGCCCATCACCAGTGCTTCTTCGCTGAGCGCAAATTGCAGCCCGCCGCCCTGTTGCTGCGCCAGTTCGTGCAGCATCCAGGCCGGCGCAGTGCGGCTGGAGAGGTCGGCGACCGGCAACGAGCCATCGAGCGCCCGGCCGATATCGCCATCAAAGGCGATCCGCGGCCCGGCGGCGCGGACCACGATCTCGCTCGCCCCGCCGCGGCTTTCAACCCCGATGTCGAGTGTACCGCCGCGGATCAGCGCGTCGATCCCGATATGGGCGAGGTTGAGCAGCACCTTGACCGCCGCCTTGGGCAGCGAATCGACCCCCAGCGCCCATTGGATCGTGATCCGCTCATTCGCGGCAACCAGCGCGTCGATCAGCGCCCTGGGCTCCTCGATCGCGACGCTGGAGCCAAACCCGCCGGCCGCGCCAAAGGCCAGGCGGAAGAATTTGAGCTTGTCGGCGCTGGTCCTGGCGCTCTGCTCGAGCAGTTCCATGCAGCGCTTGCGCATTTCCGGATCCTTCTCCTCGGCGAGGAGTTCGAGCCCGTTGGTCATTGCCCCGACCGGCGAGAGCAGATCGTGGCACAGGCGCGAGCAGAGCAGGCTGGCCAGATCGAGGTTAGCTGGGTCTACGGCAGTGTCGGTCATAAGGCCCCTGTGTGATTGCGCCGATACCCTTAGCCGCCCACGAGTCGCGTGGGAAGCGGTTCAAAGTGATCGGGCGCGTCGCGCCACCAGCTGACCCCTCCTCCCGCCACAATCGCCCAGACCCGGCCATCCCCGCTGGCCTGCGCGCGGTCTTCGGCCGATGGTTCTGCCCGGCCATTGGGGTGCGAATGATAATAGCCCAGCACTTCCAGACCCCCGGCCCGCTGCGCCCGGTGCGCGGCGATCAGCGCCTTGGGATCGATCTCGAAATGCCGCTCGGGATCGGGATGGAGGTTGGCCGCCGGGCGGGCCATGGCCACGCGCCCGTCCTTGCCCAACAGCAGCCCGCAGCATTCGCGCGGGAAAGCCCGTGTCGCTTCTTCGAGCAGTGTGGCAATCGTGCCACTTGTCACTTCAAGGTCCATCCCCAACTAGCTAGCAATGAATGGGGGAGAATCCATACTTTCCGGCGTGATCGCCAC
>JANPMA010000047.1:0-4710 GCA_031422595.1 Novosphingobium sp.
GGGCGCCGGTCGGCCAGCGGCTCCATGCCAAGGTGCCTTACGGACACTGGAAGACAATGACCTTCATCGCCGCGCTGCGCTGCGACCGGATCGACGCGCCCTTTGTGTTCGATCAGCCGATCAATGGTGCCAGCTTCACCCAATGGGTCGAAGAACAGCTCTGCCCGACGCTGGGACCGGGCGACATCGTCGTCCTCGACAATCTCTCCAGCCACAAGAAACCAGCCGTCAGGGCCGCGATCCGGGCCAGAGGCGCGCGCCTCCTGTTCCTGCCGCCATACAGCCCCGACCTCAACCCGATCGAACAGGTCTTCGCCAAGCTCAAACACCTCCTGCGCAAAAGCGCCGAACGCACTCAAGAAGCCACATGGCGGCGCATCGGTTCATTGCTCGACGCCTTCTCCCCGCAGGAGTGCGCCAATTACCTCAGAAACTCAGGCTATGCGTCAATCTAGAGCGTGATGAGATTAGGTTTGCGCATAGCCTGAGCTGGCCAGGTATGCAGCGAATTCCTTTGGCGGGAAGTCGTCAAGCAGGGTTCCGATGCGTTTCCAGGTGGCCTCGGCTGTTCGCTCTGCGGCTTTGCGCATGAGGTGTTTGAGCTTGGCAAAGACCTGCTCGATGGGGTTCAGGTCTGGCGAGTAAGGCGGCAGGAACAGCAGGCGCGCACCGACGCTGCGGATTGCAGCCCGGATAGCTGGTCGCTTGTGGCTGCTGAGATTGTCCATGATGACGACGTGGCTCGGCGAGAGGGTGGGCACGAAGAGTTGCTCGACATAATCGAGGAAGCTTTGGCCGTTGATCGGCTGATCCAGCACGCAGGGGGCTTCGATCCGGTCGCAGCGCAGTGCGGCGAGGAAGGTCATCGTCTTCCAATGGCCGTAAGGCACTTTGGCGTGGAGCCGCTGTCCTTTGGGTGCCCAGCCACGCAAGGGTGCCATGTTGGGCTTGGTCTATGCCTCGTCGATGAAGACGAGGCGCCTGGCATCAAGGCGTCCCTGATACTTCTTCCATTGCCTGCGCCGCCTTGCCACCTTGGGCCGGAGCTGTTCGGCGGGCAGCACGCTTCTTTTTGAAGCTCAGACCTTCATCATGGGCAAAGCTCCAGACCGTGCGGTAATCAACCTCCATTCCTCACTCGGCCAGCTCGGCCCGAAGGCCGCGCAGGGTAAAATTTGACTTGGCGCGATCCAGCAACCAGTCCCGGTGTTCACCAATGAGCTTGCGCGGCTTGTGACCACCCATCTTCCCCGGAGCCGTGCTCCCCGTATCGCGATGCCGCCGTAACCAGTTCACCGCCGTGCTGATCGCGACACCAAAGCGACGGGCAGCCTCATTGCGAGAAAGCCCATCGCGCTCAACCGCCAAAATCACGCGCTCCCGAAGATCGATCGAATAAGGTCGCGCCATGCCATGCTGGCCTCCAATCCCAGCGCATTGCTTGAATCAGAAAAAGCAGGCCTTGGGAATCCCCAATCGATTCAACCCAATCTCATCCCGTTCTAGCGACCGAATGTCGTCAGGCACCCGTACGCGCAGGTGAAAGATGCCAGAACGACGCTGCAGGTGCTGGGCGCGGCTTCCGCTCACTGCGGCGCGTCCAAGTTGCGGTCTCACCAATTATGGACCGGCTCGACCGATGCTGTTCCCTCGGTCGTACGGGCGTCCCTTAGGGGGTTACTGCCCCCAAGAGCGAATATATACCACCGTATGTACCAAAGCCGGAGCTCAGTCCAAACGGCGCTTTTTAAGTCTCTGTTTTTGCAGAATAAACTGCAAACTTGGCGGAGACGGAGGGATTCGAACCCTCGGTACCGGATTTACCAGTACGACGGTTTAGCAAACCGTTGGTTTCAGCCACTCACCCACGTCTCCGGATCGCAGCGGCGAAGGGCGCCTATAGCGGGGGCATTGGGGGGCGGCAAGGGGGCTCGCGCAAAGATTTGCAGCGGGCTTGGCGAGGTCGGCGTGGCTCTGCCTGCCGCAAAACCGACTCGGCTCATCGCCGGTTCATTGCCGGGCGGGCAGGCTTGGATTCACAAGGGGCAAAACCACCCGGCTGATCGGGTTTTGTAAGGACATGGACCCAATGGCACATCGCATCTACTCGGCGCTTCGCGGCGGACTGATCGCATTCATGGGCGCGCTGGTCCTGGCCGGATCGGTGGCTGCCCCGGCCCAGATCCAGTCGGTCGATCCCGACAAGGCGATCGATGGCGACCTTTCGCGTCCCGCCGGAGCACCGGTCCCGGTTCCTTCCCCCGCGCCCAGCATCGCGCCCGAGGCAGTGCCGGCCAGCACTCCCGAACCGGCCGCTCCGGTCGATCCCGCTACGCCCCAGGCCGACCCCTCGCAGCCCTCGACCACCTACCGCGAGGACGATCTGATTGGTGCGGCCGAAGGCGTGTTCGGCAAGGGCGCCAAAGGCCTGGCTGACGTCATCCAAGGCGTGCTCAAGAAGCAGGGTGAGCCCAACGCCTATATCGTCGGGCGCGAAGGCGGCGGGGCGATCGGGATCGGGCTGCGCTATGGTTCGGGCACGCTGTTCCACAAGATCGAGGGCCAGCGCCCGGTCTACTGGACGGGCCCGTCGATTGGCTTCGACGCCGGGGCCAGCGCGGGCAGCACGTTCGTGCTGGTCTACAACCTCTACAATTCCGACGATCTCTATCACCGCTTCCCGGCGGGCGAGGGCCAGGCCTATCTGGTCGGCGGGTTCAACGTCAGCTACGTGCGGCGCGGCAACATCGTGCTGATTCCGATCCGCAGCGGCGTGGGCCTGCGGCTGGGAATCAATGCCGGGTACCTGAAGTTCTCGACCAAGCAGAAATGGCTGCCGTTCTGAGCTCTTAGCGCCAGGGTCCAGAGCCACCCGGCTGTTCGGCTCGTGCCACCTCATCGTGCCCTGACGGCGCAAAGCCATGCATGCCAAGCCACCATTGCAGCGCTATGGTTCCGCCTTTGGCCGGCTGAAGGAAGGCCAGCATCAGGATCGCCGCCATGATCAGGCAAATCGCTGTTGCCGCCCACAGCGGAACCGCACTTACCGCTCCCAGATAGATGATCGGCCCGGCCATCAGGTGGCCGGTGACGATGATCGAGATATAGGGCGGAAAATCGTCGGCGCGTTGGGGAGTCCAGTCCTGGCGGCAGGCCGGGCAATGCTCGATCGGCTTGAGGAAGGCGCGGAACAGGCGCGCTTCGCCGCAGCGCGGGCATTGCCCCTTGATCCCGCGCAGGATCGCGGCACTGAGCGAGGCCGGGAGGGCAGGGCGCTTGTCGGGTGCGAGCATGCGGCTCCATCGGCCAAGGCCTGCCCGCAATCAAGCCAAATGCGATGGTCAGCCTGAAATCCGCCAGGCGGTCAGCACGATGATCCCCGCAAAGAGACCAAGTCCGATCGTCAATTTGAGAACGTTGAGCAACCTCTGCTTCATTCTTCACTATTTTCCGAAACTTGCGACCAGGCCTGTAGCCTCTTTGCCCGTGCTGGCCATAGCGAACGATTGTTCGCAGGCAAGCGGATAACCGCCATTTCGGCCTTGCCCGCCGCAGCCTTGGGGGGCTAAGGGCCGCGCCATCATGCTTAGCAACCTGCCCCAACAGCCCGCCGATGCGCTGCTCGCGCTGATCAAGCTCCACAATCAGGACCCGAGGGCCGACAAGATCGACCTGGGCGTCGGTGTCTACCGCACCGGCCAGGGCGCGACCCCGGTGTTCGGCGCGATCAAGGCGGCGGAAAAGAAGCTGCTCGAAACGCAGGATTCCAAAAGCTACCTCGGCCCCGAAGGCGACATGGGCTTTGTCCACGCGCTGATGCCCTACATCTTTGGTTCGGACGATCCCACCAAGGGTGGCCGGATTGAGGGCATGCAGGCCCCCGGCGGTACCGGCGCGGTGCGCCTCGCGGTGGCGCTCGCCAAGAAGGCCGGGGTCCAGCGGATCATCATGGGCCTGCCCAGCTGGCCCAACCATGCGCAGATCCTTGGCGACCTGACGGTTGAGCTGAAGAGCTTCAATCACGCCGCCAAGGACGGCACGGTCGATATGGACGCGCTGCGCGGTGCGATCGCCGAGGCCCTGCCCGGCGATGCGATCATGCTCCACGGCTGCTGCCACAACCCCACCGGCATCGACTATTCGAACGAGCAGTGGGACGAGATTGCTCCGCTGATCGCGGCCAAGCGCCTGCTGCCGATCCTCGATCTTGCCTATCAGGGGCTGGGCAAGGGGATGGAAGAGGACACCTATGGCCTGCGCCAGGTGCTTGGGGCTGTCCCCGAGGCACTGGTGGCCTATTCCTGCGACAAGAACTTCGGGATGTACCGCGACCGGGTCGGCGCGATCTATGTCATGGCCGAAGATGCCGATGTGCTGACCCGCGTACTTTCGAACGGCCATGCGCTGGCCCGCGCGGCCTGGTCGATGCCGCCCGATCACGGCGGCGCGGCGGTGCGGCTGATCCTGGAAGATCCTGCGCTGACCGCGCTGTGGCTCGACGAGCTCGACACCATGCGCACCCGCATGCGCCAGGTCCGCGCCCGGCTGGCCGAAGCCGGCAGTGCCGGTGCAATCGACCTGACCCCGCTGGGCCACCAGAACGGACTGTTCTCGGTTCTGCCGCTGACAGCTGAGCAGATCCTCAAGCTGCGGACCGATCACGGGATCTACATGGCCGGATCGGGCCGGGTGAACATCGCCGGGCTGACC
>JANPMA010000048.1:0-3361 GCA_031422595.1 Novosphingobium sp.
CTATATCTGCATGCGCTTGATGGAGGGTGCCGACATCTACCAGATCGCCAAGAACTGCCGAACGAGTGTCGAGATGATCGAAAAATACTATGCCTCGCATATCAAGAACATGCTCGACGCCACCGCGATCAATATCATGCGCCCGAAAAGGAAACGCTGACCGGGCGGCCAGCACCCCCTAACCTTCTACACCCTTGGCGGCGCGCGGGGCTTAATCTATAGCCGCCTTGGTAATGCGGGCGTGGCGGAATTGGTAGACGCAACGGACTTAAGCCAAATTGAGTGCTCGCGGGGAAACGCGCGATGCAGAACTGCTCAAATTCGGGGAACCCTGTAAAATGGCGATCCCGAGCCAAGCCGCAGCGCGAAAGCACTGCGGAAGGTGTAGAGACTAGACGGGCAGCACCTAACCTTCGGTTCGCCGAAGCACGGTGAAGGGATAGTCCAGACCACAAACGCCCATATTGGGTGGCGGTGAAAGCCGTAGCTGGTATGAAAATTCGTTGGGCTTTAGCCCGTGTGGGTTCGATTCCCACCGCCCGCACCATCCTCCTACACGAGCCGAAACAGCCCCAGAACTGGGACTTGGATCGTGCTTGAGTGGGGTGAAATGCACCGAACGGGCATCGCCCCGCGCCTGCGAAATGACAGCCGAACGTCTGTCATGCTGGCCCAGAATCCCGGACGGGATTCGGCCATCGCCCAAACAAACGAGGAACTAATCGCTGTTCTCAGTCGAACGCCCCGTGCAACTGGTCGCCAACATTGCGGCCAGCGGAGTCAGTCTTGAAAGTCATCAGGTACAGTAGCTTTCCCCCGCTCATTTCCGCCATACGCCGACCGACATTGTCCTTTTCCTTGTCGGAATCGTCCATCCGCCCCTTGTGCTCGATGACGAAGCGGCGACCGTCTTCCAGCTCTGCTACGAAATCTGGATAGAAGTTCCCGCTCGAATAGGGGATCGCGTAGCTGTTCGGTCCGCCGACGATGTTGCGCACCCAGTGCTTCACTTCGGGCAGTGCATCGAGGGCCATCGCCGTTTCCAGTTCCTCCCGGTTATCGAATGCCGCCATTCGGGCGTAATAGTGCTTCTTTGGTCGGAACAGCGGCATCCCCAACCCGCCCTCATAGAAGCGTGGCGGATAGTATGCGTGCGGATGGAAGGTGAAGGCATCGCCCGTTGGAACGACTGCCTCGCCGATCCCATCCAGCATCATCTGAACACCGCGTAGTGCGACTTCCCCGCGTAGCGCCTTCACCCGCTCAATCACCGCCCGCTTAAGCGCAAACCGTCCGCGCACGAGCGCCGCCAGCTTGTAGCGCTTCTCGGTCAGCGGGTGCGTCGCGATCCGGCGGCAATATTCGAGATAGGCCTCGTGGCCGGTATGGATCTGGTGCGTTTCGCGTTCGAGAAAGCGCGACAGCGCCGCAGCATCCCATTCCGTCCGATCATCGAGCGCCAGTTCAATCGCGTCCTGCAATTGCTTATAGACGATATGATCGCCCTCGATATCGAAGGCATAACCGGTTGGCGTCTCGGTCTGGGAAAAACCGGGCAGCGTCGCGGGATGCGCCAGCAAGTCCCAGCCAGCGAGATCGATGAAGCTCTCCGGAAAGGCCAGTTCCGGTTCCCCATCGATCACCAGATGCAAACGCGGCACACTGAACGGAACCCCGCGCTCGGCGGGCGAGGCCGCTGCTGCCGCCTGGGCGATCCAGCGTTCGACCAATTCGACCGCGCCGGGCGAGACCGGCTCAATTGCTTGCGCAATTTCGCGCTGCACCTCTTCCGGCGCATCCCGCGAGACTGCCAGCGTTACACCGCCCGCGCCATCGTCCGCCATGCGCACCGCCGCTTGCGCTTCCGGTGAGAACTTCGTCAGGTTGGGGCGCTCGCCCAGCCGATAGACTGGCGGTTGCGGCACGACATAGAGCGGCCCGGGTCCGCCGCCCGTTACCGGCAGCTCCGGTGGCGATTCAATGATAGCATCCCGCGCGCTCTGTTCGTCAAAGCCCATCTCGGTCAGCCGGTCTTTCAGGCCCGCCGCCGCCAGCGCAAAGCTAACTTCCGAAACATGGGCATAGGCCCGGTTGAGTTCTTCCGATGCTCGCCGCGTGGCGAAAGGCATCCGCAGCACCCGCCCCAGCAACTGTTCCACCGCCCCCGCCGCGCGGATGCTGGCGAGCGAGCAGAACACATAGGCAAACGAGCAATCCCAGCCTTCCTTGAGCGCCTGGATCGTGATGACATGCTCGATCTTGCAGGCGGGATCGAAGAGATCGATGCCATCCAGCCCGCGATCATTGCCGGTGGCGATGACGATTGCCTCTTCCGGCACGCGTTCGCTTCCGATCAAATGCGCCTTGAGAGCATCGACCGTCCAGATCGCATTCTCGGTTGCCGCTTGCGCCTGATACAGTGCGATCGGTCGGATCGTTTCGCCCGCGGCCTTGGCGATTTTCGCCAGCGACGCGCGCTGCTGCACGGCATGGGCAATCGCCTGTTCGCCGCTCAGATGCTGTGAGAGGTGGATCGGCATCTTGATCATGTTGGCGGCTTTGAGCTCGCTGGCCGTTGCCGCCGCGATCACATTGGAACGCGGCCTGGGCGTTGCCGTGAATTCGATGATCGCCCCCGGATTGAGCCGCGCCTTGATCGAGCCAGACAGGCTCGTCATGAAATTATGCGCTTCGTCCAGGATCATCAGTGGACGTTTGCGGAATAGCACATTGGCGAAGGATAGGGCTATCTGCCCCTTCCGTTTCCCCTCCTGCTCAACGTCCAGCCCTTCGCCGAGCGCGCCATCGGCGAAATGATCCTCCAGATTTTCGTCGGTCTTGTAGACGTTGCGGTCATCGCGCGATTCCACGTTGAAAGACTGGTGCGTCGCCAGAATGATCACGGTCTTGTCGCGAAAATCCGTGGCGCGGATTTGCCGCCGTTCATCGATGCTGAACACCGCGACCGCGCCGCCGAACGCTGCTTCGATGGCCTGGCGATAGGCATGGCGCGGCTGTTTCAGCGCGTCGAGTGTCTGCGTCAGGATGGCGTTGGACGGCACCAGCCAGATGACCGGCACGAACGGCTTTTCCAAAAAGTCGCGCGCGATCCCGATAGCATGGGCAGCAAGCAGTGTCTTGCCGCCGCCGGTGGGCAAGCGGATGCAGCAATAGGGCACCTTTTCCAGCCCTTCGACCGGCGCATAGGGGCCGCGTGCATAGGCACCCGCGCCGCCATCGGCCACCGCATCGGCATAGGCCCGTTCCACCCCGCGCCATTTTGCGGCATCGAGAAAATCGCGCAGCTTGCCGAGCGCCCGTTCCTGATAGTCCTTGAGTTCCATCAGCGCGCCTTCACATC
>JANPMA010000049.1:0-4479 GCA_031422595.1 Novosphingobium sp.
ACCAGCAGCCACTCCCCCTCGTTCCCCGCCTCCTCCCGCCACCACCCCAACGCCGCCGCCAACGCCCCGCGCGACGCGTAAGGAGCGGCGGAGCGGGCCCGGTGCAGGGTGAGGGCGGGGGCGGTCATGGCCGGATCAGGCGATCATGTGCCCGATTGCGTAGAACGCGGTTGGGATCACTGCGAGCAGGATCAGCTGGAAGGGGCAGCCGAAGGGCTTGGGATCGGGCTTTGGTCCCGGGTCGCCAGGACCCTCGCCGGGGAAGCTGCGGGGCAGCTCCGAAGTGTCACCCGGCTTGATTTCCGGACCGGCACCCACCTTGACCCCGATCGTCGCGGTCTTGCCGTCCTTGACCTTGATCCCGTAGACGCCGTCTCCGCGCTTGATCAGGCCGGGGCCCGACAGTTGCCAGCCCATCGGATCGTCGATCCCGTTGTGGAATGCCGCAAGCGAGAAGTCGCCGGGACCATTGTCCCAGACCTCGGTCTTGATGCCGTTCACGATCAAGGTCTTGTGGGTGCGGCGCAGACCCTCGGTGATCCACAGATAGACTACCGAATCCTTGAATGTGGAACCTACGGTGCGGGCATTGACCGACAGGTGGGTGTGGCTTTCCACATCGGCGATCCGGTCAGGTTTCACCATGCCGGCTTCAACCGCGTGTTGCACGGCGCCGCCGACGATCGTGATCGTTTCGGCGCTGAGGTCCTTCTGCCCGATCAACTGGGAAACCACGATCTTGCGGCAACGGGTGCGCAGCATGAATTCATGGCTGTCGGAACCGTCTTCGGGCTTGGGATAGCCGACTGCGGAGATTTCAGCCTCGCGTTCTTCCTCGGAAAACCCCGTGAAGTCCATGTTGCGGCGCGCGGAGCTTTGGCTGAACACCACCGGACCCGTAGTGCCGCGCAATTGTACCCACATGCACTGATGCTGCTTTGGCGGATTGTACTCTGTCGGGACATCGAGGGTCGGCCAGTTGTTCACCGTCTCGACCGCCACACTGGGTGCTGAAGGGATTCCAGCGCTGAGCGCAACCGGTGCGGACTCCGGTTCGCAACCGGGTGCCAGCGCCCAGCTGGAGAAATTCGGCGCGCCGATCCCCCAGTTGGCCATTCGCACTTCTGCAACGATTCCGCTGGCCGCAGCGCCCGTGTTTTCCAGTTGCGCAATTATCTGGTTGTCGGGGGGGATCGGCTTGGGCGGTGTTGCCGGAAGCGGCTTGGCGTTGATCAGGTTGGTCAGGACCGCCGACCCCACGGGGCGATTGCCGATCCCCATCGAGCCGTTCTTGATCCGCACCCCTTCGCCTTGCGAGACCATTGTCCCCTTGAGTCCGCGGGCAAAGCTGGCCGCGGGGATATCCGTGTCCACGTCAATCGCATCCGGAAGGGGCTTGTTGGGCGGGAAAGTGTATTGGGTGGAGCCATAATAGGCCGTATCCGTTCCCCCAATCACGACGTGGGCGCGGAAGCAGCGGATCACATCGACGAAGATCCCGAACTCGTCGTCCAGCGTGATCCAGCCCACGGCGCTGATCGGGATGCGCAGCTCGACGCTCCAGGCAATCTCGGTCGGTGACTGCGCGGTGACTAGCGGTCGCCATGACCGCACCTTGCATTCGAAGCCGGCGGGCGCCGATGATAGCGTCCAGGAGCCGGAAGGGCCAGCCCGCTCGTAGAAAGTGGGTCCTGAATGCGGGTTTCGATTCGTGTAAATCGAGTGGAGCGCGATGTCCGGCGGATCGGCGACCGAAGTGGTCGCGCCTGCGCCGGTTTGAGTCACTTCCGGCAAGTCGAGCGTGGGGCCGGCATTGCCCCAGACCGGACCTATGTCGATCCGCCGCTGCGCTCCGCCATTGCCGCGCAGCGCGATCACGACGTTGTCGCCGTCATCGAAGCTGGTGTCGCCGCGGCACATGATGCCCAGGACGATCGTTGAGCCATCCTGCACGGCATTGATGACCACCGGGGCCAGGCCGCTGCTGCCCAGTTCGACCCGCCCACCATTGACATAGCCAGGCTCACTTTCGGTGGTGGTTACGCCGATATCGGCAACGACAAAGCCGTTTACTACCGGTTGGCCGGTGACAAAATCGGCCTCGCCGAAGACCAGGGTATCGCTCATGGCATGCTCCTTTCAGATTTTCTGACTATTTGCCGACCAGCGGCACGCGGGTGAAACTGGTGAAATCCGACGTTCCGCCGGTCGCGGCAGCGAAATGCCTGGCCTTGACCACAAGCCAGGAAACGGTGACAGTATCCGCAGTCGCCGAACTGGTCAGCGGCAGGGTGAATGGCTGGGTTTGCCCGGCACTGGCCGCAATTCTGGTCGCCAGCGGTGCACCCAGCGTCCACCGTCCAGTCTGCTTGACGCCGTTCGTATCGGTGCCAGGTTCAACAATGGCCTCAATCGCGAAGAACCCGCCGCCGCCGGTTTCGGCTTTGATGTCGAGCGGAAGGTTGACCGATTTCGATGGTTGAATCAGATACCCTGGGATGGTCTGGGTATCGATCACAATCCCGGTCACGAACAACGGTGCGGTGACCGGGTTGGAGACCGTGATTGAACGGGGAGCAAGCTTGGCGCGCGGATCGGACAGCTCTGTGGTCGCACCGACTTTCAGCGGCATCGGATCGCCCAGGTCCGAGAAATTGCCTTGGGTTGTCTTGGCCAGCAAGTTGATCGTCGCCATGTCGGCCAAGGCAGGAACGACGAAGTCCATTTTTACATCGCGGAATTCACCCGGCCTGAGCTTGAAGGGGCCATGGTCAGACAAGCTGATCGCATCGAACCAGATCCCCTCGCTCGATCCGGTCACAGCGCTGACCTTCTTTTCGAGCACGATGTCGCGATCGACGGTGATCTGGCTGGTGATCCGCCAGGTGATCGAATAGGGACTGCCGATATTGATCTGACCTAGCGCTCCGCTGACGGTTGTCACTTCCAGCGTACCTTGAACTTCCACTTCCGGAGCAACGATCCGAACCGGATATTCGTTAGACACCATCCCCGCAGTGCTGACCTTGACCATCAAGTCGACCGGCAGCGTCGGGAAGCCGACCGGCACCGGCATGACGATGTGGGTGTCATTCGATTCGGGGAAGAAATCGAAAACGTCGCGGGTGCCGAAGCTGACTTTGGTGTCGGCATTGGACGGCTTGAAATTGCGGCCGATGATGGTGATCTTGGTGCCCGCGGCATAGACCCCGCCGACCGGCTCGATCCGGTCGATATAGGGCCCACCGGCGTTTGCCTCGAGCCGCGCCAGCCGCAACATCAACTCGTTGATGTCATTCAGCATCAGGTTGAAGGTCTCGGCCCGGATCAGATCGCCAGCGGCAACATTGGGTGGGCGCAGCAGCAGTAGCTGCTGGTAGAGCGCCTGACGCTCGGGCTCGGTCATCTGCGCGCCGAGCAGGTCGAGCAAAGTCGACATCGGCGGAAACAGCGCGCCGTCGGAAATGGTAATGAGGTCGGGCATCATCGGCTCCTTTCGGGCGGCTCAGCTGCCGCCCAGCGCGAAGTTGGCGTAGTTCCAGCGGTGCAGGTTGAAGCGGGCATCGCCGCGATAGGCGAGGTCGCCGCGGGCGAAGGCGAGGTAGGGTTTGGGGCGGGTCGGGCTGGCGAGGCCCTTGGCCCCTTCGATCAGGTTCTCGGCGACGGCATAGACCCAGACCACTGCCTCGTCGGAGGTATCGATCGCGGGCGCGGACAGGCTTTCGCGCAGCAGCACTTCAAGCTGGGCGGAATTGATGTGGATCGGCCCGCGCCAGGTCATCCCGTCGAAGAAGGCATCCGCGTTTTCGGCCTTGAGCGATGGCAGCAATCCGCAAGGTGGCAAGGCCGGGAAGTGCTCCTGCGCGGTGACTCCGCCCAGCGTGCCCGAGGGTGCAGTCAGCTCGGCATAGTGCGCGGCGAACTGCGCCAGCATGGCCCGACCGGTCGCACTGCGCGCGGGCGCGGTCATGCTGGCTAGCGGGTCGTCGCGGTCGGCCGGGGCCAGCAGGCGGCGTACCGCCCACATGTCGAGGAACGTGACGTCAAGCGCGCCGGTGAAATGGATCAGCGCCAGGGGCAGCATGTCGGCGGTCAGGCCGCTGGCCGGGAACTGGTCGAACATCGATCCCCCGCTGCCAGACTGGCCATAGAGCTGGGTCACCCATCGCGGGGCTACCCGGCTGCCGAAGCAGCGATAGGCGATGCGGTTGCGAAAGCCCGGATCGGCGGGCGAAAGCCCGTTGTAAGCGTGCGAGGGGATCTCGAGCAGGCGGAAGGAAATTCCCGCCAGGTCGCGATCGACATTGCAGCTCAGCGGATCGCCGGGCAGCCCGTTGACTTGCGCCCGCCCGGCCGCAACCTGGCTTGGCGCGGCGGCAAGCAGGTAAAGCCCTTCGCCGGCGACATAGGTGCCGGCCTGCTCAGCGCTGCATTCACCGAACGTGCAGGGCTGGCTGGATGCAAAGCTGGTGCTGTCGT
>JANPMA010000050.1:0-33176 GCA_031422595.1 Novosphingobium sp.
CTTTGGAAACGCGGCCGCGGATTGGCTGGAAACCCTAAACGAAAAGCTTGGTGCAATCACGCCGCTTGCTTGGGCAGAAATTTCGGATGACAATTTGGAAACGGCAATCGACGTGCTTCAAAAGGAGTGGGCAGATCGCAGGGAGGCGGCAGCACAAGAAGCCGCCGCTTCGAAGCGACAAGCCACGCTTGATGCAAATCGTATTGATTTAGAGGCTATGGCTAGAAAGCGAACCCGCGATCCAGATCGCGCGGTACTTTGGTTGAGATCGCCAAACCCGAAGCTCGGTGGCAAGCGTCCGTTCGATTTTTGCGTCGATGAGCCGTCCCTGAAAGTCTGTCGCACAGTGATGCCCGCCAAAATCTGATTGAGCAAAAGCAGGGCGGAATTACGGTGCCCAAATTACGGTGCCAGTTTACTAAATGCACTTAATTCCAACATCTTACCTACACCCCGACAATCTGCCAAACTCCCCGCCAGTCCGCTCCTTCTCATCGTAACGCCCCGCACCCCAGGAACTTTCCCCGCCCCCACCCGTTACCTCTCCAGACCCCCCCTCTGAGGAACAAAACATCATGGCCGGCCAGGAACCAGAACACGTCGAAACCTCCACGCTGATCGCCTCGGATCAGGTCGAAGGCACCTCCGTCTACAACGAGCAGGGGGAGAAATTCGGCAAGATCCTGAACCTGATGGTCAACAAGCAAAGCGGGCAGGTCGAATATGCCGTCATGTCGTTCGGCGGCTTTCTGGGAATGGGCGAGGATCACTATCCGCTGCCCTGGAAGACGCTCAATTACAACACCGAAAAGCAGGGTTTTGTGGTCGATATCGATCAGCCGATGCTCGACAAGGCACCGCGCCACAATCCCGGGAAAGAGCCGGTTTGGGACGCGACCTATGGCACGATGGTCAACAGCTATTACGGCATCGTCTGGTAGGAGTGCCGAACCGGGGGGGTGAAACACTTAATCCCGTGAACCATCCCCCGGTTGCCAATCCTCGCTCAAGTGTCCAGCATGCTTCCCAGCCCTCTGGAGGAACCCCATGCGCCGCCTGCTGCTTGCCCTGACCCTCTGCCTCGCCCTCGCCCAGCCCGCGCTCGCCAAGGAGCGCAAGGCCAAGCCCAAGCCGGTGCCGGTGGTTGATCTGTCGGCGGCGGCGGCCAATGCGGCGTCTGCGGCGGCGATGCGGCATCTCGACGTGATCGCCCGGCTCGACGATGCGCCGGGCGGACCTCAGCTGAACGCGGTGATCGTCACCAACCCCTCCGCCCCTGGGGAGGCCGCGCGGCTGGCCAATGTGGGGCGGCTCAAGGGCCGCACGGTGCTGGTCAAGGACAATGTCGAGACCCGCGAATGGGCGACCACCGCCGGCAGCCTGGCCTTGAAGGACAACAAGACTGGCCGCGATGCGCCGCTGGTGGCGCGGATCCGGGCCGATGGCGGGGTGGTTCTGGGCAAGACCAACCTGAGCGAGAGGGCAAACATCCGCTCGCCTTCCAGTTCTTCTGGCTGGTCAGGCGTGGGCGGGCAGACCAAAAACCCCCATGCCACCGACCGTAACCCTTGCGGCTCCAGCTCGGGCAGCGGCTCGGCGATCGCCGCCGGGATGGCCTGGGCGGCGGTCGGCACCGAGACCGACGGGTCGATCACCTGCCCGGCCAGCGCCAACGGGATCGTCGGGTTCAAGCCTACGGTCGGCATGGTCAGCCGGACTTTCGTGGTGCCGATCAGCCACAGCCAGGACACCGCCGGGCCGATGGCCAGCAGCGTGTTTGACGCGGCACTGCTGCTGGGCGCGATGGCCGGGAGCGATCCGGCCGATCCGGCCACGCTGGAGGCCGACAAGCGCAAGACCGAATTCACCGCAGGGCTGGCGCTCTCCAGCCTCAAAGGCGTGCGGATCGGGGTGCTGCAGAAGCAAAGCGGCAAACACCCCGGCGTCAACCGCGTGTTCGACCGCGCATTGGCCGACTTGTCCGCCGCGGGCGCGGTGCTGGTGCCGATCACTTACGACTTTCCCGAAGAGCTGGGCCGCGATGAGGGCGTGGTGCTCTATTTCGAGCTTTGCGAGGACCTCAATGCCTACCTGGCCGGCCTGCCCGGCGCGCCGCCGGTGCGCAGCCTCGCAGATGTGATCATGTTCAACAAGGACCACGCCAACGAGGAGCTGCGCTGGTTCGGGCAGGAGACCTTCATCAAAGCGGAGACGCCCGTGGACCGGGCAATCTATGAGAAGGCCCGCGCCAATTCGCTGCGGCTGGCGGGACCCGAGGGGATCGACAAGCTGATGACCGACAACAAGGTAGTAGCACTGATCGCGCCGACCGAGGGCCCGGCCTGGCCGATCGACCTGGTCACCGGCGATCACTCTATGGCGGTCGGCGCAGGGACCTTGGCGGCGGTGGCGGGCTATCCGCACCTGACCGTGCCGATGGGCGATGTCGAAGGACTGCCGGTGGGCCTGAGCTTCATCGGGGCGAAGTGGAGCGACAAGGCGGTGCTGGAACTGGGCGCAGCCTATGAACGCGCGCGCACGGTGACGCTGAAGGCACCGGGTTTCAGGCGTTGGGGGGAATGAGCGGGCCCAAGATTTCCGCAATCTGATCTGGATCATATCGCCAACCGCGCAAAGCTGGAATTCTTCGGGCTGAACCTGACCCGAGGAGTGATCAGATGACGACGAACGAAGGAACGATCGATCGCGCGGCCCGCGTGCTGCTGGGCGCGGTGCTGCTGGTGCTGGCCTTTCGAGGCCAATACACCCCGTGGACCTGGATCGGCGTGGTGCCGCTGTTGACCGGGCTGATCGGCTGGTGCCCGCTCTATTCGGTGCTGGGGATCAAGACCTGCAAGGTGCGTTAGGCACCCATGTCAAAAGGGCTCCGGATCGCTCCGGAGCCCTTTGAATTCTGGTCTGACCCAAGCTTACTTCTTCGCCGCAGCCTTCTTGGCGGGGGCCTTTTTCTCGGCCGTTTCAGCTTTGGGAGCGGCTTGCTTCTTCGGAGCCTCTTCCTTCTTCTCGGCCTTGGGCTTGGCTTCCTTGGCCGGCTTGTCCTCGGCCTTGGGAGCGGCTTCCTTCTTGGCGGCGGCTTTCTTGGGCGCGGCCTTCTTGGCCGGGGCCGGGGCGGCGTCTTCGGCTTCGATCGCGGCCTGCAGCTCTTCCTTGGTCACGGTCTTTTCGGTGACTTCAGCCTTGTCGAACAGGAAGTCGACCACTTTGTCTTCATAGAGCGGCGCGCGCAGCTGGGCAGCGGCGAGGGCATCCTGCTGGATGAATTCGACGAAGCGCTGGCGGTCTTCCGGGCGGTATTGCTGGGCGGCCTGCTGGACCAGCATTTGCATTTCCTGCTGGCTCACCTCGACGCCATTGGCCTGGCCGATTTCCGAGAGCAGCAGGCCAAGGCGCACCCGGCGCACGGCGATGGCTTCGTATTCGCCCTTTTCGTCCTCGATTTCCTTGAGCGCGGCGCCGGGATCGGGCTCTTGGCTCGCTTCCTGCTGGAGCTGGGCCCAGATCTGCTGGAATTCGGCTTCGACCATGCTCGGCGGCACGTCGAAGTCATGGCCGGCGGCCAGCACGTCGAGCAGCGCGCGCTTCATCTGGGTGCGGGTCAGCCCGGCGGTTTCCTGCTCAAGCTGGCCGCGCAGCAGGCCCTGCAACTGGGCGAGGTCGGTCAGCCCCAGGCTCTTGGCAAACTCGTCGTCGATCTTGGTTTCGCCGGCCACTTTGACCGCCTTGACCACGATGTCGAAAGTGGCGTCCTTGCCCTTGAGGTTCTCGGCCTGATAGTCGGCCGGGAATGTCACGGTGATGGTCTTTTCGTCGCCCACCTTGGCGCCCACCAACTGCTCCTCGAAGCCGGGGATGAACCGGCCCGAGCCGATTTCCAGCGCGGCGTCTTCAGCCTTGCCGCCGTCGAATTCGACGCCGCCCAGCTTGCCGGTGAAATCGATGATCAGCTGATCGCCGGTCTCGGCCTTCTTGCCCTTCTTGGCATCGACGAAGCTCTTGGCATTGCCGGCCAGGCGAGCGACCTGCTCGTCCACTTCGGCATCGCTGACCGGCACGACCAGCTTGTCGAGCTTGATGCCGTCGACCGAGGGCGCCGGGATCGTCGGCAGCACTTCGAGGCTGACGCTCAGCTCGGCGTCCTTGCCCTCTTCATAGCCTTCGCCCAGCGCAATCTGCGGCTGCATCGCAGGACGCAGCTTGTTATCGCCCAGCAGCTTGGTGACCGCTTCCTGGACCGAGGTGTTGAGCGCTTCCTGGTGGAGCGCGGGCCCATGCATCTTCTTGACCAGGTTGGCAGGCACCTTGCCGGGGCGGAAGCCGGGCATCTTCACCTGCGGGGCGATCTTCGCCACTTCGCCATCGATCCGCGCGGCAATATCCTTGGCCGCGATCTTCACGCTGTAGGCGCGCTTCAAACCCTCGTTGGTGGTCTCGACAATCTGCATGACTAAACAGGCCTTTTCGAACTAACTGCCCCGTTGGACGGCGATGCCAGAGGAACTGGTGCGGGCGAAGGGACTCGAACCCCCACATCTTGCGATACTGGTACCTAAAACCAGCGCGTCTACCAATTCCGCCACGCCCGCGGCCCGACGAAGCCCTACCCCCGCGTTTCGGCACGAGAGTCTGGAATCAAGGCGTGGCCCTTAGTGGCCCCGTTTGCAAAGGGCAAGCGGGGATAAGGTCAGCGCAGCACTGCAGCCAGCGAACCGAGCCATCCGGGCGCCGAAACGCGCGGCGGGGCGGGCGCGGCAACCTCGCACTCAAGGCAATAGGCCTGCGCCCCGCGGACCTCGCCAAGCCGCGCCAGTCCGGCCAGGGCACGGGTCAGGGCGTCCTGCTGACGCTGGCCGATCAGCGCCACCAGATCGCGGCCCTGGGTGCTGTCTTCCTCGTCGCCGCCCAGCAGCAATTCCAGCAATCCGCCGTAAGAACCGTCTTCAACCCCGTAGTATTCGGCGTGCCACTTTTCCAGCTTGGCCTGGCTGGCGGCATAGGCCAGCGCATCGGGCAGGCCGCCGAACTGATCGACCAGGCCGTTCTGGCGCGCCGTTCCGCCGTCCCAGACCCGCCCTTCGGCAATCGCTTCGACCTGTTCGGGGCTCTTGCCGCGTGATTTTGCGACCAGGCCGATAAATTGCGCATAGCCGTGTTCGATCCCCGCTTGCACTATGGCTTCGGCTTCAGGGGTGAACCCGGCCAGCACATCGGGCTGACCCGACAGCGGTGTGGTCCGCACCCCGTCGCTGTTGACTCCAAGCTGAGCAAGGGTCTTCTCGAAGCTGGGAATCACCGCGAAGATCCCGATCGAGCCGGTCACCGTTCCGGGTTCGGCGAAGATCCGGCTGGCCGGGGTCGAGACCCAGTAGCCGCCGCTGGCCGCCATGTTGGCCATCGACACCACGACCGGCCGGCCGCCGCGCTTGAAACGTTCAAGCGCGCCGCGGATCTGTTCGGAGGCGAGCACCGAACCGCCAGGCGAATCGACCCGCAGGACCAGCGCCTTGGCTTCGTTGCTGCTTGCCTCGTCGATCAATCTGGCGATGCGTGCGCCTCCGGCCCGGCCAGGTCCCGCCTTGCCGTCGACGATTTCTCCGGCAACGGTAACCACCGCAATCTCTTCGCCGCCGCTGTCCGGGGTATGCGCGGCCAGCAAGGTCTCTGGCTTGTTGTGCGCAAAGCTGCCGGGGCGCTTGTTGGCACTGTCAGCGCCGGCCAGCTGTTTGACCCGCTCTCCAAAGGTCACTTCGTCGCCGATCTTGTCGACCAACCCGGCGGCGAGTGCTGCCTGGGCACCATCACCCTTGGCCGCCTTGTACCAACCAGCAGGGTCCTTGGTCACCAGGTCCAACTTGGCCGCTGGCCTGGCCTTGGCGACATCGGCCTTCCAGGTCTCCCACAGCGAGCCATAGAGCGCATTGCGCGCCTCTTTGGACGCAGCCGAAGCGCCATTGGCGATCCAGGGCTCGACCGCGTCCTTGAAGGTCCCGACCTTGTAGACGTGGACGTTGACCCCGTACTTCCGCAGCAGACCGCCATAGTAGGGCATGGTCCCGCCCGGTCCCATGACCAGCGCGGCTCCCATCGGATGCAGCCAGACCTCGCTTGAATGCGCAGCCAGCAGCACGCCATCGTCGATATAGGCTATGCCATAGCTCAGCACCGGCTTCTTTGCCGCGCGGACCTTGTCGAGTGCGGCGCCCAGTTCCTGCATGGAGACCAGCCCGCCACCGGTGAACTTCGACAGATCGAGCACCACCACCTTGATATGATCGTCGCTGGCAGCAAGCTCGATCGCGCGGACCAGATCGCGGGTGCGATACTGCTTGAGCGGGGCCGCACCGCTTACCAGTTGCTCCAGTGGATCCGGCGCTTCGGGTTCTTCCACCACCGACCCGTCGAGCTTGAGCAGCAGCGCGCCGTCCCTAAGCTGCCCGACGTTGGGGCGGGCGGTCAGCATGCCGTAAAGCGCCATGAAGAACAGCAGCATGAAAAACAGCACCAGGCCGTCCTTGATCGCGACAAGCAGGTGCCAGACCTTGCGGGCAAACAGCATTCGTTGGACTTTCGTGAGGGTTATCTGCCCAAGACATAGGCAGCGCGTGCCCGAATGGCCAGTGCGCTGTCGATGAACCGCCGACTCAGGCTTGCAGATGACCGTTCTGGCCGCTAAGGCACCGTCTTCGATGACATCGCCGAACTCTGACGCGACGGGCCGCTATCCGGCTGGCTCCGCCGCCTTCCCGCACCGCAGCCTTACGGGCCTGGCGGGGCTGGCCCCGTGGGAGATCCTGTTCCTGCTCGACGAGGCGGAGCAATGGGTCGAACTCAACCGCCAACCGCACAAGCGCAACGACCGGCTGGCCGGGCTGACGATCATCAACGCCTTCTTCGAAAACAGCACCCGCACGCTGCTCAGCTTCGAGATCGCGGGCAAGCGGCTGGGTGCCGACGTGGTCAACATGCATGCCGCGCAAAGCTCTGTGAAGAAAGGCGAAACGCTGATCGACACGGCAATGACGCTGAACGCGATGCACGCCGATGCGATCGTGATCCGCCACCAGTCGTCGGGCGCGGTGCAACTGATCGCGGGCAAGGTCGACTGCCCGGTGCTCAACGCCGGCGACGGGCAGCACGAGCATCCGACGCAAGGCCTGCTCGACGCGCTGACCATCCGCCATGCCAAGGGCGGAGACTTTGCCGGCCTGCGCGTAACGATCTGCGGCGATATCCTGCACAGCCGGGTCGCGCGCTCGAACATCCATTGCCTGACTACCTTGGGCGCCGAAGTACGCGTCTGCGCCCCGCCCGCGCTGATGCCGGCCGATATCGAGGCGCTGAAGGTTCACCCCTTCCACGATTTCGACGCCGCGTTGGCGGGATCTGACGTGGTGATGATGCTGCGGCTGCAGCAGGAACGGATGAGCGGCCAGTTCATCCCCTCCCCACGCGAATATCGTCACCTTTACGGGCTGACGCTTGAGCGGCTGGCCAGGGCCAAGGGCGATGCGCTGGTGATGCACCCCGGGCCGATGAACCGCGGGGTCGAGATCGACAGCAATGTCGCCGATCTTGCGGGCCGCAGCGCGATCACCACCCAGGTCGAGATGGGCGTGGCGATCCGCATGGCCTGCCTCGACGTGCTGACCCGCAAGGCCCGCAAAGTGGAGGGCTGGTCATGAGCGCGCCGCGCCCGCTGACCATCACCGGCGGCCAACTGGTGCTGCCTGGCAAACCGCCGGTGCCCGGATCGCTGCGTTGCGAGAATGGCCTGATCACGGCGATCGGCGGGGCGATTGCCGGCCCCGAAGACCTGGTGGTCGATGCGCGCGGCGCGCTGATCGCGCCGGGGCTGGTCGATCTGGGGGTTTTCGCGATCGACAAGCCCGCCTTCCAGTTCGGCGGGATAACCCGCGCCGCGCTGATGCCCGATCAGGGCGTTGTGCTCGACAAGCCCAGCTCGGTCCGGTTTGCCGCGCAGTCGGGCAAGCCCGACCTGTGGGTCCACCCACTCGCCGCCGCGACCCGCGACCTGGCCGGAACCGAAATCGCCGAACTGGCGCTGATGCGCGATGCCGGGGCCAGGGCCGTTGCCACCGGACGGCGCTGGATCGGCGATTCGGGCACCATGTACCGCCTGCTGTCCTATGCTGCGATGTTGGGGCTGGTGGTGGTGGCGCACGCCGAGGATGCCTCGCTGACCGGCGACGCGGTTGCCACCGCCGGCGAGATGGCGACCCGGCTGGGGCTGCCGTCCGCCCCGGCCGAAGCCGAAGCGCTGGCAATTGCCCGCGATCTGGCCTTGGCCGAGCTGGCCGGGGCCCGGCTCCATTTCCGGCAAGTAACTACAGCCAAAGGGCTGGCCCTGATCCGCGCCGCCAAGGCCCGCGGTTTGCCAGTGACCGCCGGGGTGACGCCAGCGCACTTCATGCTGTCAGACACGGCAATCGGTGATTTTCGCACCTTTACAAAGCTTTCCCCGCCGCTGCGGAGCGAGGCTGACCGGCAGGCCGTGCTGACCGCGCTGGGCGATGGGACAATCGACGTGGTCTCCTCCGGTCACGATCCGCGCGGGCCCGAGGACAAGCGGCTGCCCTTCGCCGATGCCGAACCGGGCATGGCCGGCGCGGAAACCCTGCTGGCGCTGACCCTGGGGCTGGTGCGCGATGGCGTGATCGACTTGCCCCGCGCTTTCGAGCTACTTTCGGCCAATCCTGCAGCCTTGCTGGGAGTGTCGGCTGGTCGGCTCGAGCAAGGGCTGGAAGCCGACATTGCCCTGATCGATCCAGCCAAGCCCTGGGTCGTCGATTCAGACATGATGGCCGCCACGGCGGGCAACACCCCGTTCGACAAGCAAGGCGTCGAAGGGCGCGTGATCGCGCTGTTCAAAGGCGGCGTGCCGGCCGGCTGAAACGCAAAACCCCTCCCGCGATGGGGAGGGGCTGCGATCCCGTTATGGGTTTGTTTTCGCTTATTTCTTGCGGGCGTTCGAAGGGCCAGCGGGACCCTTGGCGACTGGTGCCGCCTTGGGCTTGTTCGCCAGCTTGGGCGAAGCCTTGAGCTGGGCCCGGGCATAGGCCGGAGCATTGCGCGCCGGGCTGACCGAATAGGCGAAGCACACCCCGCCGCGGCCCTTGACTGCCGAGCACAGTCCGCCGGCACCGCGGCCGTCAAGCCCGGCAGCGGCAACGCGCCAGTAGCGCTTACCCTTCACCGTGGCCTGGCTGATCGCCATCTTGAAATTGCGCAGTTCGGGGTTCTTCTTGGCGTAGTAACCCCAAGCCCGGCGGGCGCCCTGTTCGCTGCCGAACGAGCCGAGCTGGACGGCATGGCTGGAACCCTTGCCGGCGACCCGGACCAGGCCGTGACGCGGACGCAGGCCCGGGCGATGCGCGACCGGCTTGGGCTTGGCCGGAACCACTGCGGCGACGCGAACCGGATGCGGCTTGGACTTGTAGGCCGGCGCGGCTTCGGAAGCGCCAGCCGGGACCGGTTGAACCACTTCGGTGCTGTTGTACTGCGGCGCAAAAGCTTCGGGAGTCTGCTCGACAGCAGCCACGGCAGGCGCATCGACCGGGCGATACTGCGCCAGGGCGGCGGCGCTTTCGCCGGTCGCTGGCAGTTCGCCGTTCGCGCCGACCGCCGGAACAGGATTGCGCGCTGCGCCGGTTTCGGCGGCAAGCTGTTCCTGGTCGGAGCTGGCACCAAGCGCCAGCGCGGTCGGCTGGCCCGGATCGGCGCGCATCGGCACCTTGAGCAGGCCGGCGACACGCAGCTTGGAATCTTCGGGCTTGGCCTGCGCGGCCCAGGTCGAAAGGCGCGCGTCGAGCTGATCGGCGGGGACGTCCTGTGCGGCCATCAGCCGGGCTTCGCGCCAGCGCCCGTCGAGCGCAAAGGCATAGGCCAGGTTCTGGCGCAGCTTGGGTGACTTGTCACCGGCGCGCAGAGCATCGGTCAGGATTGCAGTGCCGCGGCCGGTTTCACCGGCCAGAGCATAGGCCAGGCCCAGGTCGGACGCGGGAATAGCATCGCGCCAGTCGTTGAGAATCCCGACGGCTTCGGCATTGCGGCCCGCGCCGACATAGGCCAGCGAGAGCGAGAGCGCGGTCTTGGTCGAGTTATCGCCCAGCTTCATCGCGTCGTTGAACGTGGTGACCGCCGAGGAAAACCGGCCAGCACGCAGGTAGGACTGACCCAGCAGCGCGCGATAGCTCGCTTCCTTGGGGTTGGCGGCAACCACGGCTTCGGCCAGGCTGATCGCCTTTTCCGCATCGCCCTTGGCCAGCGCCTTCTGCGCTTCAGCAGCAGTCTTGTCGGGGGTATTCTTGGCAACTGCCCCGGTACTGACCCCCGCGCCCGCAGCCAAGGCCACGGCGATCGCCCCGGCCAGGCCGAGCGGCAGGATCGAACTCTTGATGCGATTGCTATGCATGGGAAAACTCCCTTCCTCTCAAAATCTTACTTGCGACTCTTGGCCACTTGAGCAGCCAGGTCGGAAATATCGGGCAGGCTGTCGAACAGCCGGTCGAGGGCTTCGGTCACCAGCTGCTGGGCGCTGCGGCCCTTGACCGTGCAAGCCAGCCGCAGCTTGAGGTGGCGTTCGGCATCGACCCGCAGCGTAAAAGCCGCACGGCGCCCGTCGGCCAGCGCCGAGCGGCGCTCGTGACTGATCTGGTGAGCGATCGTGCGCTGCTGGCGGACCACTTCGGGCACTCCCGCAGCGCCGCGCGAATCAGAGTTGAAGGGCAGGACATCGGCCTCATGCGGCTCGCTATCGTGGCCCATGTCGTTCCAGCCGAGATCCTCGTGGCTGACCATCACCGCGCTGGCCTGCGAACGCATGGCCGGCTTGGCTCCGCCCTTGCGCGCCAGCAGCGTGGGGTTCAGTGAAGCGAAGGGTTTGGGATCGGCCATGCCCGCGCGGCTCCCTTAAGAACCGGCGACGCGGCGGCCGAAGCCTCCGGCCGGACGGTGCACACCCTGGATCGAGGAAACGGCGGTTGGCGCGGCAAAAACGGTGCGGCGGAAGTTCTTTTCGAGCCGGTCCGAAATGTAGTTCCACAGCGCCACGACTTCGGCGGCGCTGCGACCATTGGGATCGACTTCCATCACCGTGCGCCCATCGATCATCGAAGCGGCGAAATCGGTGCGGTGGTGAAGCGTGATCGGGGCGACGGTGCCATGCTGCGACAGCGCGACAGCGGCTTCCGAAGTAATCTTGGCCTTGGGGGTAGCGGCGTTGACCACGAAGATCAACGGCTTGCCCGCGCGTTCGCACAGATCAACGGTGGCGCCCACGGCGCGCAAGTCGTGCGGGCTCGGGCGGGTCGGCACGACAATAAGTTCGGCCACCGCGATCACCGACTGGATCGCCATGGTGATCGCCGGCGGGGTATCGATCACCGCCAGGCGGAAGCCCTGTTGGCGCAGCACCGCCAGGTCAGCGGCAAGCCGCGAAACGGTGGTCTGCGCAAATGCGGGAAATTCATCCTCGCGTTCGTTCCACCAATCGGCCAGCGAACCCTGGGGGTCGATGTCGATCAGCACGACCGGGCCAGCGCCAGCGCGCTGGGCCTGCACGGCCAGGTGCCCGGACAAGGTAGTCTTGCCCGATCCGCCCTTCTGTGATGCCAATGCCAGTACGCGCAAAGCTAATCCCCCTAAACAGATGCAGGAACCCAATTGGACTTGCCGTGGGGGATCGCAGATCGTTCCTAATTTTGAGTTAACGCGCACACTGCGCTGCGGCGCGAGGCACTGCCACCGGGCCCATTAATCCGTTGCTAATATGTTATTTACTATGTCAATTAAGCACCACGGGCCGCTGGCGGGTCGGGCGCGGGCATTGCAGCGACCGCCCGGGCTTAATCGGTCGGCATGGGGACAGGATTTTTTTCAATGGGCCGCAATATCTTGATTGCCGCACTGGCGCTGGGAGCCGGAGTGATTCTTTCCGCCCCGGCAAGCGCCGATACCAAGGCCGGAGTCGATGCCTGGACCCGCGGCGACTATGCCGGCGCGGTCAAGGAATGGCAGGCCCAGGGCGCCAAGGGCGATGCCGATGCGCTGTTCAACCTTGGCCAGGCCTACAAGCTGGGCAAAGGCGTTACCCAGGACCTGCTCAAGGCCGAGCAGTTGTTCGGCCAGGCTGCGGCGATGGGCCACTTGCAGGCGGGCGACAACTATGGCCTGCTGCTGTTCCAGCGCGGCGACCGGCAGAAGGGCCTGCCCTATATCCGCGCCGCCGCCGATCGCGGCGATCCGCGGGCGCAGTATCTGCTGGGGATCATGCATTTCAACGGTGAGCTGGTTCCCAAGGACTGGGTGCGCGCCTATGCTCTGGTCACTCTGGCGCAGCAGCAGGGCTTGGCCCAGGCCGCCAGCGCGATGGCCCAAATGGACCAGCACATCCCGTATGACCAACGCCAGCAGGCCGTGCAGCTGGCCGGTGAGCTGGCGAGCCAGGCCGATGCCACTCGCGCCCGCCAGCTTGCGGCGGTGGACCTCGGCAACCAGGTGCCCGGCCCTGTCCCCGCACCGGTCAGGGGGCCGAATGTGGCCTCGGCCAAAGGCGCGGTTGTGCCACCACAGGGCGCTTCGGGCGGCGATGACAACCATGTCTATACCCGTCCGAACGACAGTTACGAAGACACCCGTGCCAGGCAGGCAGCGGTCAACCGGGTCAAGGTCCACCCCAGCCCGCCGCTGGGGGTGGCACCGCCCGCGCCGCGCCCGGTTGCTGTTCCGGCCCCGCGCCCGGCTCCTCCGCCTGCACCCGCACTCGCCGCGGGAGGATCGTGGCGGATCCAGCTCGGCGCTTTCGGGGTCGCTTCCAATGCCGACGCGCTGTGGGCAAGGATCAAGGGCCGTCCCGAACTGGCCGGGCACCCGCGGCTCAACGTCAAGGCCGGGGCAGTCACCAAGCTGCAGGCCGGCGGATACAGCCAGGCCGCTGCTCAGGCCGCTTGCGCACGGTTGAAAGCTGCCGGCTTTACTTGCGTTGCCGTGCCCAGCTGACGCGTGGGCGCTGACCAGCCTGACCGGATCCGCACCCTCGACCTGATCCGCGGGGTGGCCGTACTGGGCATCCTGGCAGTCAATCTGGCCAGTTTCGCTGCGCCCGGTTCTGCCACTTACTCGCCCAACCTGCCGAGCCCAGGCAGCGCGGCTGACAATTGGGCCTATGCCTTCACTCTGGTCCTGTTCGAAGGCAAGATGCGGGCGTTGTTCTCGATCCTGTTCGGGGCCAGCCTGCTGCTGTTCATCGAACGACGCAAGCAGCAGGGCCGCGACGGGCTGGGACTGCAGATCCGCCGCCTGCTGTGGCTGGCACTGATCGGCTGGCTCCATTTCGTGCTGCTATGGGATGGCGACGTGCTGTTCGTCTATGCCTGTATCGGACTGGGCACGCTGTTCTTGCGCCGCACGCCGCCGGGACAATTGCTGGCGCTGAGCTTGCCGCTGTTCCTGGTCTGGCAGGCCTGGGGGGTCACCAGGTGGGCGCCCAGCGCCGCGCTGGAAGAGCAAGTGGCCAAGGGCAGCGCCAGTCCGCAGCAGCGCTCGGACTATGCCATGATGGTCGCCGAGAAGCGCCGCGAAGACCGCGCGGACCGGTCCGCCACCCTCTCCTCCTACCGCGAGGAGGTGCTGAGCCGCCAGGCCAGGCATCCGGCCTATCCGCTGGCCGTCCTGTCGAACATCTGGGCCGAGACACTGACCTATGTCATGATCGGCATGGCCTTGCTGGGAAGCGGTTTCTTCTCCGGAACCTGGCCGCGAAGGCGCCTGGCCCTGCTCGCCTGCGGCGGGACCGCCACCGGGCTGACCGCGACCATCGCCTTCACCGCCTGGGCCCACCCGCGCGGTTATCCCGAAATGGCGATGCACCTGGCGATCGGTTATGGGCTGAGCCTGCCGCACCTGCTGGCCGCACTGGGCTATGCCGCGTTGCTGGTCCTGGCCGCCCCGCGCCTGCTCGCGACCCGGCTGGGCCGGCGGCTTGAAGCGGCCGGACGCATGGCCTTCTCGAACTACCTTGGCACCACCCTGGTGATGTGCGCGATCTTCTATGGCTGGGGACTGGGACTGTTCGGGCAATACGGCAGCGCCGCGCTGTGGCAATTCGTGGCTCTGGGCTGGGCGCTGATGCTGGCCTGGAGCGCGCCCTGGCTGGATCGGTTCCGCCAGGGCCCGCTCGAATGGCTATGGCGCAGCCTGACCGAATGGCGCAGAGTGCCATTTCGCAAGCTTTGATTGCGCTGCTATTCATCTGCGATTAAGGCCCGCACACGGATCAGACCCGGAGCAAAAAGGGCCCCTTAATGACCATCTCCAAGACCTTCCTTTCGCGCAAGATCAACCTTTCGATACGGCCGCTGGCCGGTGTGCTGGCGATTGGCCTGGCTGGCCTTGCCGCGCCTGCCATGGCGACCTGCACCGCCGACATCACCGGACTGATCGTGACCTGCACCGGCACATCGGGGCCCTATGCCAATGGGAACGCCGGGGTTTCGGTCGATGCCCAGACCGGCGGAACGGTGACCGGGCCAATGGTGATCGGCAACACCGCAACCGTGGTCAATTCGGGCACCTTCAACGGTGCGGCAGGCATCGCGGCGCTGACCGTGGGCACCAACAGCAACGTCACCAACGCGGCCGGTGCCTCGCTGGTCCAAGCCGGCACCACCGCCGGCAGCGAAGGCGTGGTGCTGGGCGATTTCTCGACCCTGACCAACAATGGCACGCTGAGCGCGGCAGCCGGCTTCAACGTCGCCCGCTTCGGGGTTGGCGGCACTTTCATCAACAATGCCAGCGCGCCCGCTGCGGTGACCGGCAACGTGACTTTCGGGCCCTCGATCGGAGCGAATGTCTCGACTTTCACCAACAACAACACCGCCTTCGGGTTTTCGGGCAACGTCACCGCCAGCGGCAACCTCAACCTGACCAATGCCGGCCGGTTCACCGGCAGCATCAACCAGCTCGCCGCGACCGGCACGGTCAATATCCAGAACACCGCTGCCGGTATCTTCACCGGATCCATCAATACCGGCGATTCGACCGCGGTGACCAACAACGGCACCATGACGCTGACCGGGCTTTCGACAATCGCCTCGTTTACGTCGGCCGGCACGTCATTCACCAACAACAATCGGCTCAACATCGGCAGCGGCACGGCGCCGACCCTGCTCAATGTCAACGGCAACTTCGTGCAATCGGGCACCGGCACACTGGGTTTGCTGGTTCGCATTCAGACCACCACCGGGCCGGTCGCCGGATCCACTTTCAGCCAGGTCCGCGCCTCGGGCACGGCCGCACTGGCCGGAACCTTGGCGCTGACCGTGACCAACGGCTATTACCCGACCAATTCGCTCTATAACGTGGTGATCGGCGATCTGGGCGTGACTGGCGGGTTCAGCTCGATCACCGGCAACGTGCTGACTTTCGTCACGTTCAACCCGGTGGGGATCGTTACCCTGGGCGGCACCCAGCAGGCCTTCCAGCTGCAGGTGGTTCGCACCACCACTTATGCCGCCGGGCTCGGCGCGGGGGCGACAGCCAACCAGTTGGCGGTTGCCGCCGGCTTCCAGCCGCTGGTCGCCTATGCCGATACCCACCTGACCAGCGACGCCGCCGCCTTGGTCGGCTCGGTCGACCTGCTGACCGCCGCCCAGGCGCAGACTTTCTTCGATTCGGTCAGCCCGGCGGGTTACCTCGCCTATGCCAACTCGATCCGCGACCATGCCAGCCGGTTCCAGCGCCAGGTTTCGGCGCGCATGCATGATCACAACAGCGACCGCGCCCAGAAGGGCTGGTGGTTGAACTTCGGGATCCGCGCGCTGGGCGGCAATGTGAGCGGTACGGACAAGACCAAGACCACCGGCTTCAATGTGGCCGGCGGCTATGACTTCTCCAGCCCCAATTACCTGATCGGGATTGCGGCCGGCTATTCGAACGGCAAGCTGAAGTATGGCCTTGGCACCATGGACGGCAGCGACACAGCTTACCAGGTCGGCGGCTATGCCCAGTATTCGATCGGCCCGGTGTTTATCGGCGGGATTGTCGACTACCAGTTTGGTTCACTCAAGGCGACCAAGACCAGCACCGCGAACACCATCGCGCGCACAGCTTCGGCCAGCACCAAGAGCAAGCTGCTCACCGCCAGCGGACGGATCGGTGCCGATCTGGATGCCGGGCCGATCACCTTGCGACCCTTCGTCGGGGTTGAATACCACAAGGGTTCGATCGACGGCTTCACCGAAACTGCCGCGGGCGCGGCCAACCTGATCGTCGGCAAGATCAATGCCGACCGCACCGACCTTATGGCCGGTGCAACGCTGACCCGCAGCACGGGCAAGTGGCGGCCTTACGTCAAGGGCACCTACCGCAGCATGATCGGCACCGGGCCAGCCAACACGGTCACCGCCGCATTCATCGACATCCCGACCTCGACCTTCACCGTCACCGGCCGCGGCGCGGGCAAGACCGCGTTCGACGTCGATGCCGGGCTCAATTGGGTCTCGGACGACGAAGGCGGACTCTATATCGGCTACCAGGGCACTTTCCGCGACGATCTCACCAGCCACGGCGTGGTTGCCGGGATCCGGCTGCAGTTCTGATCCGGTCAGACACGTGAAAACGAGGGGCGCGGCGAAAGCTGCGCCCCTTTTTTCATTGCTCAGCTCTTGAACGGGTTCTTCGGGCTGCGCAGCATCAGGCGAACCGGCACGGCATCGAAGCCCAGATCGCGGCGCATCGAATTGACCAGATAACGTTCGTAGCTGGCGGGCAAGGCATCCAGCCGCGTGCCGAAGATCACGAAGCTGGGCGGGCGGGTCTTGGCCTGGGTGATATAGCGCAGCTTGATCCGCTTGCCGCCGGGCGCGGGCGGCGGGTTCTTTTCGAGCGCTTCTTCGAACCAGCGGTTGAGCAGGCCGGTCGGCACGCGCTTTGACCAGGCCGCGCGGATTTCGAAGCCGACCTTGATCAGCGTGTCGAGCCCCTTGCCGGTCCGCGCCGAAACCGTGAGGACCGGCAGGCCCTTGACCTGGCTCAGGCCATCCTCAAGCGCGGTCTTGATCCCGTTGAACAGGGTGGACGCATCCTCGGCGGCATCCTTGCCGGCCACGTCCCACTTGTTGACCGCGATGATCAGCGCCCGGCCTTCCTCGAGCACCATCGAGGCGATCTTGAGGTCCTGGTGCTCCAGCCCGCGGGTGGCGTCGAGCAGCAGCACCACCACTTCGGCAAAATCGACCGCGTGGCGGGCATCGGCCACCGCCAGCTTTTCCAGCTTGTCGACCACCAGCGCTTTCTTGCGCATGCCGGCGGTATCGATCAGCCGCACGGGCCGCACATCGCCGCTGTCGGGATCGGTCCAGTCCCAATCGATCGCGATCGAATCGCGGGTGATCCCGGCCTCGGGCCCGGTCAGCAGGCGGTCTTCCTTGAGATAGGCATTGATCAGCGTGCTCTTGCCGGCATTGGGCCGCCCGACAATCGCCAACTTGAGCGGCGCCGCATTGAGCGCCGCTTCGTCTTCTTCGTCGAACGGTTCAAACTCTTCCGCTTCGGGCTGCTTGTCTTCGAGCAGCGGCAGCAGCGATTCAAACAGGTCGGCCATGCCGGTGCCATGTTCTGCGGAAAACGGGATCGGTTCGCCCAGCCCCAGCGAGAAGCTCTCGTAAACCCCGTGATCGCCCGATTTGCCTTCAGCCTTGTTGGCGATCAGCACCACCGGAACGCTCGATTCGCGCAAGTAGCGGCCGATCTCTTCATCGAGCGGAGTGAGGCCCGCGCGGGCATCGATCACGAACAGCGCGACATCGGCGCCAACCAGCGAAACTTCGGTCTGCTGGCGCATTCGCCCGGGCAGGGTGTGGGGATCTTCATCCTCCCACCCGGCGGTATCGACGATCTGGAAATCGAGCCCCAGCAGGTGCGCTTCGCCAATCCGGCGGTCGCGGGTAACCCCGGGCTGATCATCAACCAGCGCGAGCCGTTTGCCCACCAGCCGGTTCCACAGCGTGGACTTGCCGACATTGGGGCGACCGATAATGATGACTTGCGGGAGCGCCATTTGCGCGCCTGTGCGCCGGGCGGCAATTTTTTGCAAGGCGCACGGCAAATGGTTGCCGCGCTGTTTACCAAACCATGCAGGCCGGCCCTAACCAAGTCCCCTTATTGCCAAGGTCATGGTCAAACGGATTTTCCTGACGATGGGCGCGGCGATCGCCATGCTGGCGGTGCCGCTCGAAGCCCGGGTCGTGCTGAACGATGACGACAGCACTGTCACCGGCGGCGGGGCTGCTACCCTGCCGCCTTACCTGCAATGCGTGCCCTATGCCCGCCAGCTGACCGGGATTCAGATCCGCGGCGATGCCTGGACCTGGTGGGATCAGGCTGAAGGCCGCTATTCACGCGGCTTCACGCCCAGGGTTGGCGCGGTGATGGCGCTCAAGCCCCACGGCAATTCGCGGCTGGGCCATGTCGCTGCGGTCAGCCGAATCGTCGATTCGCGCACGATCCTGATCCGCCATTCGAACTGGAGCCCGATCGGCGGCCGCCGGGGCCAGATCGAGGACAACGTCAGGGCGATCGACGTCTCCGAAGCGGGCGACTGGAGCGCGGTCAGGATCTGGTACGCGCCGATCCAGGCGCTCGGCGGCTCGCACTGGCCGGTGCAGGGTTTCATCTATTCGGCCAAGCCGAAGAAGAGCGAAAAGCTGGCCCGTCAGTCGCTACCCGATTGGCCCGAAGCACCAAAGGCCGCGAAGCAGGCCAAGCCGGCGAAACCAGCCAAAGCGAGCAAGGACCCGATCGGCGACATCATCAAGAAGAGGATGGGTTGGTAGCCTTATCCTCCCCCAATCCGGGGAGGACTTAGACCTTCGCCACCGGGGCGCCTTCGCCCAGGTCTTCGTACCACGCCTCGACCGGGCCATTGAGCTTGATCGTCAGCGGCTGGCCGCGGCGGTCCATGGTCTTGCCGGCCTGGACCCGCACCCAGCCTTCGGAAATGCAGTATTCCTCGACATTGGTACGGACCACGCCCTTGAAGCGGATGCCGATGCCGCGCATCAGCTTGTCCTCGTCAAAATATTCGCTGCTCGGGCTGATCGCCAGGCGATCGGGGGGCAGGTCGGGTCCGGTCTTGGTTTCTTCGCTCATGGTGAGCGCACTACCCGGCTTTCGGCCCTTGTCAATTCGCGAGGACCGCTCTAATGGCGCGCGTTCATTCGTCGATCGGCCCTTGCGGCCTTTGGTCGGAAGTGGGCGCGTAGCTCAGCGGTAGAGCACACCCTTCACACGGGTGGGGTCACAGGTTCAATCCCTGTCGCGCCCACCATTAAAACCCTATGATTTAACGGGTTTTCTTGGTCACTGGTCCACTTCCCGCCTGTGCCAATGTGCAGAACTTTGCGCGAACAAGCGGGAGATTTCGCCCAATTCACGTACAAACCCCGTACACACCGCGGGCTTGATTCGAAGATCGGAGAACACGGCATGGGAATGTTGATCGCCGCGGCGCTTTGCGCCAGTCCGGTGGTTCACGATGGCGACACCATCCGGTGCGCCCCTCCCGGGCAGGGTCAACGAAGTGAGCGGGTCCGGATTGCCAACATCGATGCGGCCGAGCTGCCCGGCTCGCCCAGGTGCCAGCCTCGCCCGCGTCCCCGTGCCTGGTGCGACTATGCTGCGGGGGAGGCGGCGCGGCGCGCGCTGGCGGGGCTGCTGGCCGGGCGCCGGATCACGATCGTGCGCCAGGGCACCGATGCCTATGGCCGCACGCTGGCGCTGGTCTATGCGGGCCCGACCGACGCCGGTGAATGGCTGATCGCGCGCGGCCTGGCCCGGCGCTGGAACTAACTCGCCGCTGGAACTAGTCCCCCGGCGGCGGCACCTTGATCGCATCGAGCCGCGCCCGCAGGTCAGCCTTGGCCTGGCTATAGAGCGCGCCTTCCTCGACGTACCATGTCCGCCACAGCTTCACTTCGGCGAGGAGCTGGTCGTGCTCTTCGGCTTGTCGGACGGTCCAGCCCCAGGGCACGATGGCGAGCCGGTCTCCTGCAGGCAGCGGACTTGCGGGAGCGCCGGGTCCGGGAGCGGGCTGTCCACCTTGACCGGCGGCGGGGCCCAGTCCGGCAGCACTGCCGGGTCGGCAACCAGGTGCGGCGGCGCGTCCCGGCCCGCGCAGGCGCAGGTCATCAGCATCAGCAGCGATACGGCGAAGATCTTGTTCATGGGCTGTCCTCAATGCGTCGGAGAGTTGGCTGGAGCGTTTTTCATAGTTCTGGCGCCACTGGCCGGAGGCGCGCTTCATCTCGGCGAAGGCCCCCTTCCAGCGCCGGTCGGCGTCTTTCTCGCCGGCCGCATAGGCCTCGCGGTAGGCCACCTTGACCACATGGCCGTGCCAGAAATAAGCGATTCCCAGCACCAGCAGCGCGGCCAGGCCATAGACCAGCCACTTCGGCAGCCGGTCGAACAGGCCCATCCCTTTCGAGATCAGCCCCGGCGCAAGGAAGCGCAGCGCGAGGCCGGCAACGCCGCCGACACCGAGCAGGGATAGCAGGATGGTCAGCATCAGCCCTCTCCCCCGCCCTGCGGCGGTGTTTCAACCGCGACCGTCGCCGTGGTCTTAACCGTGGCGGTGATCGGCCCTTCCTGGTCGCTGATCCGGGCGCCGTCCTTGGTCGCCTCGACCACCATCCGCCGGCCAAGCGCCCAGCCCAGCGCGGTCATCCCGACCAGGATCTGCAGGTGCGCTGCCAGCGCCAGGATCAGCGCGTAGAGCGCGTTGCCGCTGACCAGCCACACCCCCACCGCCGCGAACACCGTGAACACCACGCAGCCGCCCACGATCGCCGCGAAAGCCCAGGCGCGGCGCCCGTCGGGCGACATGATCGTCGGCAGGGTCATGCCGCCAGCTCGAAATGCGGGTTGTCGGTCTCGCCCTTTTCGCGCCACTGGCCATCGCCGTCCCAGTTTGCGCCCCACCGGATTCGCACGCCCAGCTCGGCCGCGGCCTGGTACATCGCCGCCGCGACCAGCGCGAAGCTGTCGTCCACCGCCGGGGTGCTCTTCGGATCCTCCAGCTTCCAGTCATAGGGCGCGGGCAGCAGATCCACCGCGTGACCGAATCCGGTGGCCGGCTTGACGAAGTGGTTGGAGTTCAGCGTCCAGGTCACTTTCGGCCCCGGCGCGGTCCGGCCCTGGGCATACAGTTTGCGCTGCCGCTCAGGCGTCCGCACCCCTTCGATCACGCGAAAGTCCACCCGGCTGAGCGCGATCGCACGCTCTACCACGCGGATCAGATCGGGGTGCACCCCTTCCAGCTTGGCGCGCGAATTCGCGCCCAGAACATAGGCCATCGATTGGTCCTTTCGGTTGGAATTCAGACTGCCGGCACTGCCAGCAGCGCCACGGTCAGGAACGCCTGGTCAGGGGAAAATCCTAACCGTGGAGCGCGTTGAAGTAATCGGCGGTGATTCGCCAGATCACCCCGGTGGTGCCCGGCGCGACAATCGTGGTCGCGGTGTTCGATGCGGATGAGCGTATCGGGGCCGGCGGCTCGAGAATCTCGGGATATTTCGTCCCCAGCAACGCCGCGTCGGCCGGGATCGAGAACACGCGCGAACCCGGCAGGTTGGTGGTGGTAACCAGCACCGGGGTCGCCGCCGCAGTCAGCACCGCCGCCGCGATCCGGTCGATCTGAATCCGCGTGATGAAGTGGAACAATTGCGCGCCCGCCGCTGGCAGGGTCAGCGTAACCGCCGCACCCGAAGCCAAGGTATTGGTCACCGCAAGGTCGGTCGCCTTGGTCTGGGAAACCACATCGCTGACCCCATTTTCGGCGATGATCACCACGTTCGCCGCGCCCGAGGTATAGCCACTGCACCGCGCCCGCACCACTTTGAACGGCCCGATCGGCCCCGACCAGCGCCCGCCGGGGCTGCCCACGTTGATGGCCCATGCCCCACCCAGCGCGACTTGCTTGAGCGGCACGGTGTCCCAGTTCACGCCATCGATCGAACCTTCGACCACGGTGGTCAACGAGAACGTGCCGGTGATGACCACCGCAACGTTCGAACAGCCATCGCACGGAATCACCACTTCGGCATTGGCCGCAGCCAGATTGCCGCTCAAAAAGATCGTTTCGCGCGGGTTGAGCGTGGCGACTCCGCCCGATGGGATGGCAAGATCGCGGGATAGTTTGGGCATGTCAGATGACCTTCCAGAGGATCAGGACCGGGCCTGAAAGCGGGATTGACAGGGTGATGGTGAAAGCGATCGTGCCCGCCCCGGCCACGGCCACCAGCGTGGTCAGATCGATCATGGCGGCGGTGTTTTCATCGGCATCGCTGCCGGGGGCGAGCTGGCAAAGGATGTCATCGGTGGCCAGCACCGCTGCAGCGGCAACTTCTTCGGTCCATTCCAGCACACCCCGCCCGGCCGGCAGATTGATGGTGGCCACGCCTTTGGCACCCCCGGCCCCATCCAGGCTATCGCCCGTCTGGAGCTGCTCGGGATGGCCGCCCCCGCCCAGGACCAGCGGTTTGCGCGTTGCCACGGCTCAGCCCTCTACAGCAGGATCGGGAAGCGGATGTCGAGGTGCAGGTCGGTGGTCGATTTCGCCCGCCCGACATAGGCATTGACCTGACCCACCGTGGTCGGCGGGGTGGTCGTCAGCTTGCCCGCCGTCGCCGCATCGAGGAAATAGTCGGCCCCGGCCGTCAGCCCGCCGACCTGGCCGGTGATAGTGTCCCACTGCCCGGTGGTCGCGGTCACGATCCCGTCGGTGGCCACCTGCCCGGACGCCGCAGCGGCGATCGAAGTATCCGCCACCACCCCGTGGACCTTGGCCGTCGCGAAGGCATTGGCCCGCCCGTTCTGGAACGTGTCGGCGGCCGACAGGTAAACCGGAGTGCCGATCGGCGCCGAGGATCCGCCCCCGTTGGTCAGCGTCTCGACCTCGGTCGTGGTTTGCGCCACCTGGATCGAATCACCCGTTTGAAGCTGTTCGGGATGGCCGCTCGCGCCCATCACCAGAACCTTTTTGACTGCCATTGGATTGTCCTTTCGTCAGAGAAGAATTGGCGGCCCGATATTGACCGCCAGCGTGGTCGGATTCAGCGCGACCCCGATGGCCAGGACCACGCCGGTACCCGGGGGAACAGTGGTGAGCCGGCCCGCCGTGGCGGCGCTCAGGAAATAGTCTGTCTGCGGGACCAGCTCGGCCGCGCCAGTCGCCGCCGTCCAGTCAGCCAGCGTCACGAAATCGCGGCTGATCTGCCCGGCAAACTCGGCCGCGATCGCTTCCGTGGCCAGCGCGACCTGCCGGGCATTGGCCAGGCTGTCGGCCTGCGCCAGCGCCAGCTTGCCTTGCGCATTGGGCCGCACCGGCTGTCCGGCCGCCACCGCAACCGCAGCCACCGCTTCGTACAGCGCGGCATTGGTCCCGGGCGCCCCCACCACCGCCACCCCCGGCGGCAGCGCGCCGCTCTCGGCTTGGGCGGCCAGGCGCTGGTCGGGCCCGAACCGGCGCAGCAGGACCGGCGGCTCCGGGCGGAACCGCTGCAGGATCAGCACTGTCATCGCGTCACACGCCGCTAGCGCTGTTGCGGATCACGATCCGCACCGGATCGCTGGTCCACACCACCGCCCCGTCGAGCAGCAGCGACGAATCGGCCAGATACTCGCCCGCCGCCAGCGCGCCGCTTTGCGCCGCGGTCAGGCTGTGCAGCCAGGCATCGGTGCCACCGGGCCCACCGGCCGCGACAAAGGCGCTGGCAAAGCCGGGGCTGACCACCGCCACGCTGTCACCGGGCATCACGTCCCGGTGCTGCGGCTGCACCGGCTTCATCCGCGCCCGCATCGAATGCCCGGGCAACACCGTTCCGCTTTCGATCAGGTCGCCAAAGGCAATCGGCTCGCCCCGCTGAAAAGTGTATTGCGTCAGTGCCATGTCGGTTCCTTCAATCGTGTCCGCCCAGCGACCGCGCCGCGCGGGCCAGGGCCGGGCTGTCGGGCGCGTGGCGGTGCAGCTCGGCGGTCACTTCGCCCAGCACCTCGCGCAGCACGCCCAGTTCGATCTCGACCCGCGCCAGCTCGCCGCGGGTTGCCGCCAGCTGGCCCTCGATCTCCTCGCGGTAGGCTTTCTCGCGCGCGACCAGACTCGATTCCCAGCTGGCCAGGCGCGCTTCCCGGCCCGAGCTGCGGGCCTCGTTCCAGTTGAGCAGCCAGGCCAGACCCTTGCCCACCGTCGCCGTCACCGCGATGACGCCGGCGAAAGCCCCACCCCAGTCGCCGGCACTCCAATCGTCCATTTGCGCCCCCGTCGCTCGAAAGATCACATCGCCTGGCATATCAGTTCACCAGCGCCATCTGGCGGCGGCGGCCGGTGCTGACTGACGGCACCGAGCGCAAGACCTCGATCGCGAACTGGCTGACGCGCGCCGAAGCCACACCATCGTCCAGCACCTCGATCGCGAACTGGCTGACGCGATATTCGTTGGCCATGTCAGACCGTCACTTTCGGGCCGCCCTGGACCGCATTGACATTGGCGGCAGTCCATGCGGCGGCGGTGTTGGGGTCAACCGTGGTCAGGCGCTCGATCTTGGTATAGCTGGCCGCCAGGGCATAATTGCTGCCGTCGCTGGTCGTCGCACCGCTCTTGATCTGCAAGGCGATGCTGCGCGCTGTCGCATCGGTCTTCACTGCAAAGCTGGTGAACTGCACCGCGTCGATGGTCGCCGGGCTGCCGCTCAGGTCGCCAAAGCCATAGGTGTCCACGTCGCCCACGGTGCTGCCCTGCACATAGTCGGTGTCGCCATTGACCTGCGCTTCATCGACCAGCGAGTAGTTCACCGCGCCACTCGAGCGAGCAAAGCCCTGCGCGACATCGCTGGTGGGATAAAGCGTTTCAACCCGGCGCTCGCCCAGCTTGGTGGCGGCGTCGTTGACGTAGAGGTCGTCAATGTCGATATTCTGGGTGATGTTGGCCGAAGCCCCGAACTTGATCGACGAGGCATAGGCATTCGCGGTGTTCTTGGTGTCAACGCTGGTCAGGTTAAGCACCTGAACGCCATCGACATAAACCTTGAACACCCCGGAGGCGTCGCTGATCGTCACCTCGCATTCGATATAGTGCCAGGTATTTGCGGCAATGACCCCGGCCGAAGAAGTGCCCAGGACCGTCCCGGCGCTATCCGAGGTATAACGGTTGGCCTCGATTGCGCCCGTCGCCGTCACCCGCAAGCCGCACTGGATCGTCGGGATCGAATCATGGAACGAGCACATCGGATAGGGTGACCCGGTCAGGCCGGCGAATGTCACCAGTCGAAACCCGAACCCCACCGCGAAAGAGGCGTAGTTGGCCGGGAACGGGCGCGTGATGTTCACGCCGTTGCTGCTTTGGTTGACCTTGGCGGCCTGCCCGCCGAAACGACCCGAAACCATCGACGGGGTGCCTGTGATCGTCCACTTTGCGGCAAGCCCGGTGTTGGCCCCAACCCCGTTATAAAGGTCGAAGCCATCAATTAGAACGGCTGTCATCTATCGGCTCCCCAGGATGGTGATCGCCGCATTGGCGGCGGTGGCGTCGGCAGTGCCTGGCGCGACGAATTTCAGCACATCGTTAACCGCAATGGCCTTGGCCGTGCCGCTGGCGGTGGCAAAGGTGAACGCCCCGCCGGTCGAGATCGTGATTGTCCCGATCGTCGAAAAGGCCCCGGTCGCGTTGACCTGGCGCTGGACATCGATCGCAAAACTGGCGGTCGGGTTGGTTCCGATCACCCCCTTGCTGTTCGGGCTGGCGAAGTTGGCCGGCAAGGTAAAGGCCACCGCCGCGATATGCAGCGCCAGCACTTCGCTGGCTGTGGGGGTGCTGGTGAAAAACAGCCCGAGATTATAGTCGAGCGTGATCCCACCGGTATCCACCCCCCAGGCGCTGCCATCGTACAGATAGCGCGCATTCTCATCCTGCAGATAGGCGGTGAAGCCTTCGACCGGCACATGGTACAGCCAGCCATTGGCGGCATTGGTGCCGACCGCCGTGGCGACTTGCTTTTCCTTGCCCGTCCATGCCCCGGTCGCGGTCGCCGCGATGATATAGTTCGCCCCGTCCGCGCATGATCCCGGCGGTGCGGTCAGATCCTTGTCGGCCACCGGGAAGTGGCACGCCCCGCTTTCGGTGTGGCGCACCTGCTGGTTGACCGTGGTTTCGGGCACGGCCTGGCTCGCGGTCAGCTCGGTGGCGCCGCGCGGGGTGGTGGGCATTCGATTCGATCCTTCTCGCTATGCCGCCGCCGCGAAGCCGCGGCCCACTGCATCGGAAATCTGATAGACCCGGAACGCCGGGGTAGTGCCCAGCGGCGCCCCCCAGTCGGTGGTCTGCTGGGCGCTGGTGTAGGTCGTGGTCGCACTGGTCAGCCCGGTGATCGTGCGCTTCACCGTCGCCCCGTCCATGATCTCAACCGTGTAAAGCTCGCTGACCTCGCTCAGCGGAATGCCGGTGCCGCTGGTCCAGGCCCCGCCCACCCGCGTGCGCCGCACCCAGGTCAGCACCCAGTCGCTGCCGCTGATCGTCGCCTTCAGCTGCGCCGGGGCATAAGGCTTCAGGCTCGCCCCGGTGAACGGCGCCAGGTCGATCGGGAAGGCCCCGCTGGTGCTCCGCCCCGAAGTGACCACTTTGTAGCTGCGGTCGGTCCCCACCGTGTCCAGTCCCTTGCTGGCAAGCACCGTCCGGTCGAGCAGCACGAACACGTCACGCGCGGCATGGCCAGCGCAGGCCCATTCGCTGCCCCGCCGCCCGCGCTTGAACCCTGACAATCGGTAGCTGCCATCGCCCTGCAGCACTGCCACGGTGAAATTGACCAGCTCGTCCCCGATCAGCGCCAGGTTGCGCGTCGGGTCCGCGTCGATATCGGCCTCGGTGCAGCCGGCCACCGCGCCGACCTGCAGCAGCACATCGACCTGGCTGCCGCGGTCCCACAGCCACGGGCTGACCGGCGCCGCCAGCACGCCCAGCGCATAACCCCAGCTGGCCTGCAGCCCCGCACCCACACTGCCGATCTCGACCGTATATTCACCCCCGCTCGCCTCGAACACCGTCGCCCCCGGCCAGGCCCCCGCCGCATAGGGCGCGGCGGCCAGGTGCAGCAGCGGCAGCGGGTTGTCTTCGCTGTCTGCCAGCAATGCCACGTCGAGCACGAAGCCCTTGCTGATCAGCGGCGCCGCGATCGCCGCCGCGGTCCGCCCGTCAAAGCTCGCCCCGGTCCGGTTCGCCAGCTGCGCCACCGATGGATCGTCGCGCTTCCATTGCAGCTGCACCGCGCCATCGGCGTCCATCACCATCCCGCTCAGCCGCGCGGTCAGCAGCTCGCCGTCGAGGTCCAGTACCTTGACGTCGCCCGGCTCCAGCGCGATCTCGCGCCGCGACACCGCATGCTCGACCTCGACCGCATCGAAGCACTTGCGCCGGTGATACCGCGCCACCAGCGCCTGCGCATCGTCGACATGCAGCGCCAGCGTCTTGAGGTCGATCGTCAGCGTCCGGCTGCCGTCGACTTCGCCCAGCGGCCCCGATGGCACCGCGTTGGGCTGTTGTTCCGCCCCGCGATCGGCGAACTGCAGCATCACTAGCGAGGGAATGTCGCTCCCGCCGCTGCTCGGCCGGGTCCACAGCGGCGCGCTTTCCCCCGGATTGACCCCCGGCGCCGCGAACCGCGTGCTCGGCAGGGTGCCACCGGCAGCAGCCCCGCGTGGCAGGAATTCCAGGTCATAGCCATGCGGCCGCGGATCGACATCGTGAATGTCCAGCAGCGGCTCGACCCAGTCCTTGCCGGTCCCGCCGGTCACGGCATAGCCCGCCACTGCCTGGGTCAGCGCCCCGGCCACGATCGTCGCCAGGTCTGCCCCGCCCAGCGCGGCGACCTCCTCGACCACCTGCTGCAGCGTCGTCGCGCTGCCGGTCACCCGGTCGAGGTAGAACCACACCAGATCGCCATCGGTGATCGCGGCCCAGGCATGCCCGATCGGATCGTAGATCCCGATCGTCTGGTTGACGCTGATCCCCCAGCTGCCCAGCGCGATCGTGCGAATCACCGACAGGTCGGTGGCCGCATATTCCTTGATCTGCGAACTGGTCGAAAGCATGAACCAGCTCGCATCGCTCGCCCGGGCATGCCGGAACGGGCACCGCGCCGCGCTGGTCGAATGCGCCGCGCTGCCCAGCACCGTGCCGCTGGTCCGCCCGACCGAAACCACCGTGTTGTTCCACCCGACCACGAAATGATCGTTGGCGGCATCCTGGAAATGCCGCGCCGGGACATCCTCGGCCAGGGCTGAAAGCGCGCTGGCCATCGTTACCGTCAGGGTGCGCGGATTGGTCAGGTTGTAGAGGTAGAGCGTGGCCGAACCGACCAGGCCGCCCGCCACCCAGCGCTCGCCATCGGCATCCTCGAAACAGCTGAACGGGTGCCAGGCATCGACCGCGCCGGTCACCGCCTGGACATCGATCAGCGTCACCGCCCCGCCCGGCAGATAGCTCGCCAGGTAATGCGTCCCCAGCACCGACCGGCCATAGATCCGGGCCGCGCTGCCCGTGCCGAACGCCCACAGATCGCCGATCGTCATCCCCACCGCGCCGCTCGCCGGCACGCTGATCCCGCCGCCATCGGGGCTCAGCCCGGTGATCGTGGTCGCGGTCCCGGCGGTGAAGGCCGAAGCCCCCCACAGCGTCCCGTCCGCGCCCACCGCATAGACCGTCAGCGCCGGCTCGGCATCCAGCATCAGCGCGCCCGCCGCCTGGTCGAACAGCGTCAGCGGCACCGGATCGCCATCGATGAACCCGGTCCCGGCGGTGACCAGCACCGATGCCCCCAGCCCCAGCAGCATCCGGGCCTGCCCGCTGGGGGCATCGATCAGGCGCTTGTAGGGATAATGCGGCGCCACCAGCCCGGCGATCTCCACTTCGACCTGCGGCACCCGGTTGCCGAATTTCTCCAGCGGCAGATCCTTGAACACGATATAGGCCGTGCCGCGATAGGCCGGGGTGCTGTCCGCCCCGAACCGCGCATCGATGATCGCGGCCATGTGCGGATCGGGTTCCTGAACTTCGGTCCCCAGGTAGATCGCGATGTAATCGGTGATCGCGCCGACCCCGCTGCCGCCCTTGCCCGAGGAGACCTCGCCCAGATCGAACGGCGTGACCGGCCCGGCCCCGGTGTAATCCAGCGCCAGGTGCCCATCCAGCTTGACCCGCAGCACCGCGGCAATCTCGTGACAGGCCAGCGCCACTGCGAAATTGCCCGAATAGGTGTAATTGTTGAACTTGCCGCCCTTGGTCTTGCTCTGCTTGACCGTCTCGGTCAGATCCTCGCCCCAGATATAGGCCGGGGTGATCCAGCTGGTCCCCCACACCCGGTTCAGCGGCGTGCCATAATCGCCGCTGGTGAACGCGATTTCGGAACGCGGCCCCTCGATCTTGCGCGAGGCGCCCAGCGCCATCTGCGCCGCCATCAGCGCAAACTGGATGCCCAGGCTGACGGGGTCAACTGACATGACGCCACCCCCACACCGAATCCACCTCGAGCCCGGCGATCCGCCCCTCGATCACGCAGCGCGGTCCCCGCACATAGCAATGCACCAGGCGCTCGGCATCCAGCGCGATCCCCAGGTGCACCGCCCGGCCCGACAGCCGGATCACCAGCACTGCCCCCGGCACGACTGCCGCGATCGGGGAAAACAGCCGCCGCACCCCGCCCAGCAGCCGCATGGGATCGACCTTGAAGCCATAGTCGCCCGCCAGCGCCTCGACGCTGTCCGCTTCCGGCCGTCCGCAGGCCGCCGCAACCCCGGCGACCAGCCCCTTGCAGTCGGTCCCGACGCCCTTGATCCGGCCCTGCCAGACAGCCGGTGTCCCCACCCATGTCCGCGCCTCGGCGGCGATCTCGGGCCAACCTGCCCCATCCGGCAATCCTGCCCCGTCCGGCCCCACCCCGACCGGCGGCATGGAGCGCGCAGCGCGAACATTAGTACGGTCGGCCCCTCCGCCGCAGGCGGACGGCCATGACTCCAATACGGGGGTGCCCATCAGGCACCTCCCGAATTGGGGTACAACAGCACGTCGCGGCCCGGCGCATCGGGAAAGCCCCGGAAATTGATCACGTTGCCGAATGTCGCGCAGGTCGGAACTGCCGGGTCGTCGCTCTGGCGGATCTTGGCGCAGCCCTGCCGCAGCTCCAGCGGATCGCCCACCGTCGGCCGCTCCAGCAGCGGCGTCCACAGCACCAGCGTCCCGGTCCCCGGGCTCACTTCCTCGAACGCGTGGATCTGTTCGGAGGTTACCCCGGCCAGCACGCCTGCGGTAAAGGTCGCCCGGCCCAGGTTGAAGAACCCGTCGGCATGGCTGCCGCTATAGGTCACCGTCAGGCGCAGCGCGTCGCTCACCACCGAAACGGTGGCCGCCACCGGCACCAGCGCAAAGCCGCAGCGCGCATCGCCCAGCTCGGCATCGCAATAGGCCGTCACCAGCCTGTCGAGCGGTTGGTTGAAGGCATCGCCCTGGTTGCGCAGCTCGAACGACCAGCGCGCATCCTCGGCCCGCACTTCGCGCACTTTGCCCATCAGCAGCCGCGCAATCCCCGCCACTCCGGGTGAGACCCGCACCAGCCAGGCTGAGGCATCGTTCCACCGCCCGCCTTCCACCGCCGCGCGGGTCAGCGTCGCGGAGTAAGGCCCGGCCACTTCGCCGAAGCTCGCATCCAGCCCCACCGCCAGCGTCACCGCCGCCAGGTTCATCCCCAGCGCGCAGCTTTCATTGCCCTGCCCGGTCTCGAAATCGACCGTCAGCGGCGCCGACCAGGTCGTGAAGCAGGCCCGCGTCCCGTCGCGCGCCGCGATCACCAGGCATTCGGCCACCTTGCGCGGGCTCGCCGCCAGCGCCGCCGCCAGGGGTCCGGGCATCGACCGCGTCACAGCCGATCCTTCCTGTTTTTCCGCAGGACAAACGGGGAGGGGGACCGCCCGCGCAGCGGGTGGTGGAGGGGTACTTCCTTCCTCATGCTTCGCGCACTTCGGCCAGCGCGACCGAACCGGCACTGCGCGAATTGATCGTGTCCCAGCTGATCTGCAGCAGGTCTTCGGCAAAATGCACCGGCACATCGAATTCGAAGCCCGCGGTGATCACCGCTGCCGCCGCCGGGGCCGGGGTCAGCGTGACCACCCCGGTCCCGCGCACCACCGCCACGCCGCTGACCTTCAGCACGCCGTTCACCGCAACCTTCAGCGTGCCCGTCACCGGCCAGCGAATCGGCCGGTCATAGGGCGCCACCGCATCGGCATAGCGCTTGACCAGCTGGAACGTGGTCAGCGCCCCGGTCCCGGTGCCCAGCGGTTGGTCCAGCATCGTCGGGGCCGATTGGCCGTTGGCGGCGCTGGTCCAGTCAAGCCAGTCCTTCAGCAGGAACCCGCGCGCCGCCCCCCGCCGGGCCCGGTGGAACGCCATCAGCAGCGCCATGTCCTCGGGCGTCTTGATATTGTGGGCGATCTCCCACTGGCCCAGCGGATCGGCCCAGCGCTCTTCGCGGTCGACCTCGCCCGATGCGAGCGGCTGCTGCACCGTCAGCCACTGCGCGCCCCCGCCCGAACCTTTTGACCACTTCTCAGGAAGCCTTACGTCGTCGATCATGATGCCCTCGCGGTAACAAGCCCGACCGGCGGCATGGAGCGCGCAGCGCGAACATTAGTACGGGCGGACCCCTCCGCCGCAGGCGGACGGTCAATGACGTCAATCATTTCTTCCTCCGACCACGGCCAGGCCCTTGCGGTTGGCCCGCGCCAGCGCGCCTTGCGTGCTGCGCGCCATCCCGCTCGCCGTCCGCCGCGGATCAACCCGCGCCGGGATGTAATTGTTCTGGACGATCGTCACCCCGCCCCCGCCCTGCATCGCCCGGTGCGTGCGCGGCCCGTTGATCACCTCAAGCCGCCCGCCGGCATGCATCTGCATCAGCTCCTTGCCGTTCTCGCCCACCCAGAACGGTTGGCCCACCGGCACCCCCGGCGTGCCGGAGGCGAAGCCCATCGCCGCAGAAATGTTGCTCACCGCGGTGGAGAACCCCGCGCTGCTGCCAGCCCCGCCCAGTCCGCCGCCACCCGCACCCAGCGCCGAGGTAATCTGGCCCAGCAGTCCGCCAAACCCACCGCCGCCGCCAGTCGCGCCGCCCAGCGAACTGGCCTGCAGCCCGGCCATGAACTGGCCCAGCGCCTGCGTCGCCAGCTCGACCTGAAAGGTCATCTGGCCGATCGAACCCGCCGCCAGCTCGGATGCCGGGGCCAGCGGATTGTCGATCCCGGTGGTCGCGCCCAGCACCTGCCCGGCACTGGGCAGACCGCCCAGCACGCCCGCAGCGTTCTTGTCGCGGTTGACCCCGGTCAGCCCGTCGATCCAGTTCGCCAGCGGGTTGACGAAGTTCTGCTCCATCAGCCGTTCCAGCGGCAGCCGGATCAGCTCTTTCAGCACGTCCATCGCGCTGCCGCCGTTCAGTGCAATATCGGCCAGGCTGCCGGCGACATCGCGGCCGAACCCGACCCAGGCCTGCCGGCCCTTGTCCAGCTCCAGCTGGGCATCGGCCACCCGGTAGGACAGCTGCTTCATCCGCTCGTTGAACTGGTCGACCGTGATGTTGTGATTGCGCAGCAACTCGATCGCCTGCTCGATGTCATCGTTCACCCGGTCGAGCGGAGTCTTGAGATCGTCGAGCACGCTTTTCGCCTGCGCCTGGCGCTTGTTGAATTCGGCGATCTGCTCGTTGGCATCGACATAGCGCTCGGCCAGCCCCCGGACCGCTTCCTGCTGCCGCTCGACCATCGCGGCCGCCTCTTCGGTGGCCTTGGCTTCATCGAACTGGGTCTTGGTCAGCGCCGCCCGCTTGCGCTGGGCTTCGACTTCCTTTTCGATCAGGTCCAGGTTGACCTGGCGTACCGCGGCCTCGATCGCCTGGCTCCGCTCGACCGCCTTCAGCGCCTCGCCTTCCAGCCCGACCTTGGCCTCGACAGCATCGGCGCGATCGGACCAGCTGTCGATCACCGCGATGTTGGCATCCTCGATCCGCTGCGCCGCCTCTTCGGCCTGCTCGGCCTCGCGCTTCATCCGCGCGGC
>JANPMA010000051.1:0-4608 GCA_031422595.1 Novosphingobium sp.
TCCTAGATTAAGTTTAGGGACGAGGCAGGGGAACAGTGCACCACCCAACGTGATGGAATGCAGACAGTGCAAAATGTAGCACAAAGCCACCGCTCGGACGGCGATGAACGACTGGCAGGTTTTGGCAGATATCAAAACTTACAAGATGACGGAAATGTTAGCGGGAGGTGTCGTTGTCATCGTTTCATGACCTTTTATGTAAGGGCACACTTCTCATCCTACCAACCTGCAGATGTCCGTTATCAGTCCGGTTTTTCTTGTGCTTTGGCGCTGCCTGACGGCAACCCGCTCTATGCGCTGGCGCGTACCAAGCCTGTAGTGCCGGCCCATTCGGGTAACGATCAGGAGCGGGGCAGTTGAGCGGGAAGGCTGGGGACGCGCTCTGCCGGGCTGGCCGGTTACATAAGTGGCGACAGGCCAACCTCGGAGTTCCGGGCCGAGTTCAATCTGGGCGCGACGGGCTTCTAAGTCCGAAAATGCTAATGGACACAGATTGGGCTACGACTCATTGAGTCAGGAAGTTTGCGCGCTCGATTATCTGAGCTAAAATGTTAGCCGAAATGTTAGTCAATTACCCCTTCCGAGGCCTGTCACACTGGTTAACTCATTGTAATTATGGTGAGCCCTGCTGGGTTCGAACCAGCGACCTACTGATTAAAAGTCAGTTGCTCTACCGACTGAGCTAAGGGCCCGTTTTACCGGAAGGGGCTCACCTAGGGATCGCTTGCTTGCGGGTCAAGCGTGCCTTGAGCTGGCGCAGCGATAGTCCGCTGAGCGGATCGTGCCAGTTCCCGGCAATTGCGGCGGCGGGCTGCAGCACGAACAGCCGTTCACGAAATGCGCTGTGGGGCACCGTCAGCCCGGGCGAGGACCAGGCGCCGCCGCTCCACAGCACGATGTCGAGATCGAGCACGCGGGCTTGCCAGCGCCGTCCGCCCGCGCGGCGGCCGAACTGGCGTTCGATTTCCTTGAGCTCGTCCAGCAGCGCGTCAGGCTCCAGCTTGCACTTCACCAGCGCCGCGCTGTTGGCATAGCGGCGCAGCGATGGACCCAGCGGGGCCGAGCGGATCACCGGGCCGGCAGCCTTGATCTTGATCCCGCGCGCTGCCAGCTGCGCCAGGGCCGCACCCAGCACGCGCTCGGGCGGGCCGAAGCGGTGATGGCGCACGTTCGACCCCAGCGCGATCAGGTAATGTTGGCTCACTTGTCCTCGGCAATCCGGCCGTAGAGCTGCGGGCGGCGATCGCGGAAGAAGCCCATTCCGGCGCGGTGCCGGGCGGCGCGGGTCAGATCGAGCTGGTGGACCAGCACGCCGGTCTGTTCCGCGCCGAACTGTTCGACCAGATCGCCCCATTCGTCAGTGATGAAGCTGTGGCCATAGAAGCGCTGGCCGTCCTCGCTGCCGATCCGGTTGGCGGCGACCACCGGCAGGCAGTTCGACACCGCATGGCCCTGCATCGCCCGGCGCCACATCCGGCTGGTGTCGAGATCCGCATCGTAAGGCTCAGAGCCGATCGCAGTGGGATAGAGCAGCACCTCGGCCCCGAGCAGCGCCATCACCCGCGCGCATTCGGGGTACCACTGGTCCCAGCAGATCCCCAGGCCGACTTTGTGCCCGAAGGCGTTCCAGACCTTGAATCCGTCGTTGCCGGGGCGGAAGTAGTACTTTTCCTCGTAGCCCGGCCCGTCGGGGATGTGGCTCTTGCGGTAGGTTCCCTGAACCGTGCCATCGGGATCGATCCAGGCCATGGTGTTGTAATAGTGCTGCCCGTCGCGCTCAAAGAAGCTGGTCGGCACCGCGACCTTGAGCTTTGCCGCCAGCGCCTGCATTGCCTTGACCGAGGGATGCTCAAGCGTGGGGCGGGCCAGCGCAAACAGCGCCTCATCCTCGGTGCGGCAGAAATAGGGGCCGCTGAACAGCTCGGGCGGCAGCACAACCTGCGCGCCCTTGGCGGCGGCCTGCTCGACCAGCGCGGAAACGGCGGCCACATTCTCGCCCTCGTCGGACGAGCCAAGCGGCAATTGCAGGGCGGCGACGGTCAGGGTGCTCATGAACGCCCCCTATTTCCTGCGCAGCGCGAAGTCCACTTGCACGTTGACCCGGGTGCGCTGGGTGCCGGGCATGATCACCGGAGAGGGGGCGACAATCGGCGGGGCGTTCATACTGACTTCGGCCGCGGCGGCAGCGTCCATCGCATAGGGCTCAGCGCCCCCGCCCTGCCCGCCATCGCGGATCGTCAGGATCCGCGAAATTTCCATGTCCGCAGCCTCGGCATAGGCTTCGGCGCGGGTCCGCGCAGCCTTGTAGGCGGCGATATAGGCGCCGCGGTTGGCCTTTTCGGGATCGTCGATCTGCAGCGAGGGGCCACCCATGACATTGGCCCCGGCGGCGGTCGCAGCAGCCACCGCCTGCCCGGCCTTGGGCACATCGTGCAGCCGCACGTTCAAGGTATTGCTGGCCTGAAACTGGCCCTTGCGCGGGCCATAGTCGATCCGGTTCAGCGAGAGGTTGCTGGTCTGGACATCCTCCTTCGCAACCTTGAACTGGGCCAGCGCGGCGACGATCGCCTCGGCCTTGCGGGCCGCGGCGTCGCTCGCAGTCTTGGCGTCGCGGCCGAAAGCTTCGACCCCGATCGTCATGGTCGCGACATCGGGCACCGCCGCCGCCTCGCCCGAGGCGGAGAGCGAGAGCAGCGTTTCATCCCCCCGCAACCCGCGCGCGTCAGGTTCACCCGATGAGCAGGCGGCGAGCAGCAGAGGAAGGGTCAACCAGATCCGGCGCATGGGCACTTACCTCCTGTGCGAAGTCATGTGACAATGTAACACAAAGGCGCGCCCGGACAAGTGGCTGCTGCGCCGCCTTACGCCCGCTTACGGAACAACAGCGTCATCCGGTCGGTTTCGCCGATTGCCTGAAGCCGGGCCTTGTCGGCATCCTTGGCATTGCGCAGCGATGGCGGCAGTGTCCAGACACCGTCGGGCCAGTTGGCCGGATCCCTGGGATTGGCATTGGCCTTGCTCGATCCGACATATTCGAAGCCGTGCATTTCCATAAAGGCGATCACATCCTTTTCGCGCAGATAGCCTTTCGATCCGTCGGTATAGCTATAGGGCGCATCGGCCCGCGCGCGGTGCTGTTCGATCCCGATCATGCCGCCGGGCTTCAACAGATCGCGCATCGCCTTGATCTCACGATCGGCGATGCTCCAGCGCATCAGGTTGTGCATCATCCGCATGATCAGAATGCGGTCAAACGTGCCCTTCTCTCCGGCCGGAATGGCGTCGAGCGGATAGGCGGCAAAGCGATCGGCCGCGATCCTAGTATAGCCCGCGATATCGGCCGGATACTTGGCCGCGCCATCGCGGATGCCCTTCTGCGCCGCTTCGTTGAACGGGCCCGAGGTGGGATCGAAATAGAGCCCGACCAGCTTGCCTTTGGGGCCCAGGTACAGCCCCAGCACCCGCGAATACCATTCGCCGCCGGGGGCATATTCGCCCACTTTCATGTCCGCCGCGACCTGGAAGAAGGCCAGCGTTTCACCCGGGCGGCGGTATTGATCGCGCGGGCGGTCCTTGTCGCGCAGCGGGCTTGCCACTGCGGCGGCCAGCTCGGCATTGACCTTGAGCGCGGCGGTCTTGGCCGGGGCGGCGATCACCGCCACGGTGGGCACGGCCAGGCCCAGGGCCAGGATCGGCAGGATAAAGCGGCGCATGGTGTTCTCCCGGGAGGTTGTGATGTCCGCAGACTAGCGGCACGGCAGGCGATGACAAGAGCCCGTGCCGCGCCTATCTATGTCACCGGACAAGAGGAGATTCTGACAATGGCCGAAGCGATCCTGGCAGGCGGGTGTTTCTGGTGCACCGAGGCGGTGTTTGGCGGCCTGGCGGGCGTCAGCGCGGTGGAAAGCGGCTATATCGGCGGGCACACCGATGATCCCACCTACAAGCAGGTCTGCAGCGGCACCACCGGGCATGCCGAGGCGATTCTGGTGACTTACGATCCGGCGGTGATTTCCTATGCCGACCTGCTCGACGTCCACTTTGCCACCCACGATCCGACCCAGCTCAACCGTCAGGGCGGCGACGTGGGCACCCAATATCGCGGGGCGCTGTTCCCGCTCGACGACGAGCAGCGCGCCGAAGCCGAAGCCGGGATTGCCCGCGCCCAGGCCGAGCGGGCCGAGAGGGTCGTCACCACCATCGAAGGCCCCGCGCGCTGGTGGCCGGCCGAGGACTATCACCACGAATACTGGCAGGGCGAAGGCCAGCGCAATCCCTATTGCCTGGCGGTGATCCCGCCCAAGATCGCCAAGCTGCAGAAGGGTTTTGCGGAGAAGTTGAAGGGGTAGGCGCCCAAGTCCGTCGTCACCCCGGGCTCGACCCGGGGTCCCGCTGGTTCTTCTGGCGCAGAGCTGCAACGCAAGCGGGACCCCGGATCAAGTCCGGGGTGACGGAATTTCGCAATTGCGGTGCAACTGTGGTGACAGTTTACTTAACCCCTAAATGGCCTGCCTCACTTTCCTACACCCCCGGCAACCTGCCACACTCCACGGGTTTGACGCTTGGGGAATTGTGGATATGAATTGGGGACTAAGTAAACTGTCACCG
>JANPMA010000052.1:0-1546 GCA_031422595.1 Novosphingobium sp.
AAATATCTCGAGCGATTGTCGATCGCTGGCCTTCTATCTCGCAATTACGGGTGTTGCGATTGCCGGCTTCCCCCCGTATGTCGCACCTCCAGCGCATCCAGCTGGGCGGCCGACGCGATCCCCCTCCCCGTTTCGGGGAGGAGCGAAGAAGGCTTGCCTTGTTTCATAGGTATGATACGTTATCACATTACTAGGTAACGGAGGGATTGCCATGAAACGCACCAAACTGATCGCCGGGATCGCTGCTTTTGGCGGGGTCTGCCTCGTCGCCCTGGCCTTTTCGAGCAGCTTCCAACCACAACCGGTGGTCCACAAATTGCGTGCACCGGCTGCGATGGCAGTTTCGATGGATGCTGCCCCGCAGAACAAGTTCGGCTTCGCTGAAGCGCTCGAGCCCGGCCCCTCACTGCCAAGCTTCATGAAAGGCAGCAAGGCCCAGGATGCCGCTGCCGATGCCGCCGCAGCCGCCACCGAAGCAGCTTCGGCCGCGGGTTCAGCCCCGCCCGCCAAGCTGGCGACCCCCTCGATTCCCACCGGCCAACCCAAAATCGCCTATATCTATTCCTACGGCTACCGGCTGGGCGCGGACGAAATCCCCACCTTGCAGCGCCGCCATGCCGACTTCTGCGAGAAGCAAGGCCCGAACGTCTGCCGGATCCTCTCACTCGACCAGTCGGGCGAGGAGGGCGAATATGCGCAAGGCACGCTCGAACTGGCGGTCGCCGCGCCGCGCGCGCGCAGTTTCGGGGCGGAACTGGCCAAGCAGGTCGAAGCGGCGGGCGGCAAGGAAGTCACCTCGTCGATCGAGGGTGAGGACCTGTCCAAGCAGATCGTCGATACCCAGGCGCGCCTGCGCGCCCGCACCGTGCTGCGCGACCGGTTGATGGAAGTGCTCGCCACCCGCCGCGGCACCGTGGCCGAACTGATCGAGGCCGAGCGCGGAGTGGCCGACGTTAACCAGGAGATCGACGAGGCGCGCAGCTGGCTGAACGAGATGAGCAGCCGGGTCGAATTCAGCCGGGTGAGCGTCCGGTACAGCGCCGGCGCGCCCGCGACCGGCGGCTTCCTCGCCCCGATCCGCGCGGCGCTGGGCAGCATGGGCGCGATCCTGGGCAATACGCTGGGCGGGCTGATCGTGTTCCTGACGATGTTCGCCCCGTTCGGTCTGCTGGGCTGGGGCCTGTGGCGACTGTGGAAGCGATTCCGCCCGGCGCGGCTGCCCGAATTGGAGGTAGAAGGTTACGCGGGCTAAAGTAGAACGCGGATCAACCGCCTCAAGCCCTCAAAGTCCGCTCAGCCTGAGCCTGTCGAAGGCCCATCGTGCGCACGAAACGACTGAGTAACAGGAGGGTGCTTCGACAAGCTCAGCATGAGCGGGTTTGTTCAGGACTTCAGCATCAAACTCAACGCCGCTGCATGTCGTGGCTCTCGCCTGGAATCCGCACTTCCAACCCCTCCAGCTCGGCGGTCAGTTCGATCTGGCAAGCCAGCCGACTGGTGGGGCGCACGGCGGCGGCGAGGTCGAGCATGTCTTCCTCGTCCTCGC
>JANPMA010000053.1:0-5748 GCA_031422595.1 Novosphingobium sp.
GAACGGCCCGAGCCGACTTACCTGATCACCAAGCCGTTCGAGCCCGAAACGGTCATCGCGACGATCGGCCAGGCGCTGATCGTCCACCGCGAACGCGAAGCACAGGCTGCTGAAGCAAGTCCGGCTGTCCAGGCACTGGAAGACGACGTGCCCAATCCGCGCAAGCACTTCGATACGCCCGAGGCCCTGCTGGCCGATCCCGAGCTGGCCACTGATGAAAAGCAGGCGCTGCTGACCGAATGGGATTCCGAACTGGACGGGCGGCTCAATGCCGAATCCGAAGGGATGAGCGCGTCCGATCCGATCAGCGCCCGCAAGGAAGGGAAGCTGGCCGATGAGGCGGGGCATGTGAAGACTGCTCTGACCCAGATTTCCGAGAAAAAGGAAGGCGCATAGCAATAGTTCAGGAACAAATCCGCCGTGCACCGGTTTCCCCTTCACAACCTTTATTGGGAAACACATCATGGCCGGCCACGAACCCGAATATGTCGAGACATCGTCGCTTATCGCCTCCGACATGGTCGAGGGCACCTCAGTCTTCAACAACGACGGCGAGAAAGTCGGCCAAATCCATAACTTCATGGTCAACAAGCACAGCGGCCAGGTGGAATATGCGGTGATGTCGTTCGGCGGCTTTCTCGGGATGGGTGAGGATCATTATCCCCTGCCCTGGCGGAAGCTGAAATATGTCGTCGCGCAGCACGGCTTCGTTGTCGATATCAGCAAGGAAAAGCTTGCCCGAGCGCCGAAGCATGAGCGCTCGAATCTTCCCATTTATGACCCGGCCTACGGTATGCTGGTCAATGGATACTACGGCATGGGCCGATAGAAATGACTTTGCTGGCGATAATTCCTCCCGCCAGCGCGCCCCGGCTACACTCCCCCCCGCAGCCGGGGCGCATTTTTTCTTTGCCTGGCGCAGACCGCGGACTGCCTCCACTTGAAGCATTGATCCTTGCAGAGTCGGCGCGCTCATCGGCGGCCGAGACTTTGCCCAGCACCAAACCGGCAACCACCCGGATCGCCCTGATCGGCGGTTTCACCCCCCGGCGCTGCGGAATTGCGACATTCACCGCCGATATTCACGCGTCGCTGGCCAGTGAATGTCCGGAAGCCGTTGTCGATGTCTATGCCATGGCACCGGTCAGCAACGATATTTCCTTTGCGGCACCCGTGCGCGGCGTGATCGTGGAGAATGACCCGGCCAGCTTCGCCGCGGCTGCTGCCGCGATCGAGGCGAGCTGTGCGGACGTTGTCTGGCTCCAGCACGAATTCGGCCTGTTTGGCGGACCTGCCGGCGCTATGGTGCTCGAACTTGTCGACCGGATTGCAGCCCCGTTGATCGTGACGCTGCACACCGTGATGCCCGATCCCGATCCCGATCAGCTGCGCGTGATGCGGCGGCTGGTGGAACGCGCGGCAAGGTTGATCGTCATGTCACAGCGCGCTGCCGAACTGCTCGAAAGCGTGTTCGGCGCAGACACGGATCAGATCGTCCTGATCCCGCACGGTGTGCCGGACCGCCCGTTCGGACGGTCGGCGCGGTTCAAGGCCGAGTTGGGATTTGAAGCGCGGCAGGTGCTGATGACGTTCGGGCTGCTGTCACCGGGCAAAGGCGTCGAGTCGGTGATTTCCGCGCTGCCGGATATCATCGCGGCCCATCCGGACGTGCTCTATTGCATTGTCGGTGCGACCCATCCCAACCTGCTGGCGCGCGAAGGCGAGGCCTATCGGGAACGGTTGCAAGACCTTGTCGTGCAGATGGAGATGCAGAACCATGTCCACTGGATTGATGCGTTCCTGGACACAGAGGAATTGCTGGACCTGATCGAGGCAGCAGACGTCTATGTCACGCCCTATCGCGGGGCCAATCAGGCGACGTCCGGCACTCTGTCCTATGCGATCGCGCTGGGCAAAGCGGTCGTATCCACGCCCTATGCCCATGCCCGCGAACTTCTGGCCGATGATCATGGCGTGCTGGTTCCGTTTGACGATAGCGCGGCATTGGCTCGCGAAGTCGGGGCGCTGCTGAGCGCGCCGGAGCGGCTTGCGGCAATGCAGCAGCGTGCCTACGCACGCGGCCGGTCGATGATCTGGCCGGAATTTGCCGCACAATGCATGGCGCTTGTCTCGGGGACGAAAATTGACCGAAGCGAGCCTCGGGCCGACCTGGCCCGCCCCATCGGCATTGAGGGCCTGTTGCGGATCTGCGATGGCACCGGCATCCTCCAGCATTCGATCCATTCGGTGCCGGACCGGGCTCACGGCTATTGTGTGGATGATAATGCCCGCGCGCTGATGCTGATGAACCGGATCGGCGATCATGCCGAGCCGCACCGCTCCCGCCTTACCGCCACCTTTGCCAGCTTCGTGCAAAGCGCCTGGAACGCCGATTGTGGTGAGTTCCGCAATTTCATGGACTATGCCCGGGGCTGGCTCGAGGCGGCCGGTTCGGAGGACAGCTGCGCTCGCACGCTGTGGGCGCTGGGCGCGACAGCGCATGAAGGACGGACGGATTCGATCAGGCGCTGGTCGCGCGGCTTGTTCAACCAGACCGCATTCAGCGCGAACGGTTTTGGCTCGCCGCGGGCCAAGGCTTTTGCGATGCTCGGCGCGGATTATGTCCTGTCGTCTGATGGCACCAACCGACCGGCCCTGGCTGTCCTTGAAAGCGGTGCCGAGTTTCTCGGGTCACGCCTCACGGAAACCAGGCGCGCCGATTGGCCATGGTATGAAAGCGTTTTGGCCTATGATAATTGCCGGATGCCCGAAGCCATGATCCGTGCGGGATTGCGGCTCTGCCGGCCTGACTTGATCGCCTGCGGTATCGAAACACTCAGCTGGATTCTGGATCTGCAGACCAGCCCGTCCGGGCACTTCCGTCCCGTTGGATCGGACAGCTTCGGCCACGAATACAGCGCGCCCCGGCCCTTCGATCAGCAGCCGGTCGAAGCCTGGGCGGCCATTGACGGGGCCTGCGCCGCTTTCGACGCCACCCGCGACCCCCGCTGGATCGACCACGCCAGTCGTGCCCATGCCTGGTTCTCAGGCGAAAATGATCGCGGCATTGCACTCGCCGATCCATTGACCGGCACATGCCATGACGGGATTAATCCGCGCGGATTGAATTGGAACGAAGGCGCGGAATCTGTGCTTGCCTGGCAATTGGCAACGTGTTCGTTCAGAAGTCTGATGGCGAGAGCTGAGTCACTTCAAGGTTAACGCCGCATGGTCGAGCTCGTCCAACACGAATTGCGTCTCCATGCCGACCCCGGCCGCGTTGTGGTGCGCCCGTTCCATCTCGCCTGGCAGGCATCCGGCCCGGATATCGAACGTGTGCGCAAGCTGGTTGCAGATATCGTCGGCCTCGATCCGCGCACGGTCCGCGCCGAGTTGAGCATTGTCCTCAACGATTTCGCCGATCGCCACTGGCAGATCGAACGCTTTTTCGATGACCGTTATCGCCAGATCGAGGCAGCGCTCCAGCTCGAAGGCAAAGCCCTGCGGCGGCAGACCAAGCGGCTGATTGGTGCCTATTTCTGCCACGAATACAGCTTTTCCGCCGCCGCCCTGATGAACCCCAGCGTGGTGCGGCATCCTGACCAGAGCGGGCTGCAACCCGGCAGCGTGCGCATCATCTTGTCGCTGCGCGCTGTCGGCGAAGGGCATATCTCGACCATCGCCTTTCGCGAGGGGATCATCTCGGCAGGTCGCCAGCTCAGCCTGTTGCCGCAGCCGCCGTTTGCCACAGCCGTGATGTTGGGCGAACCGGCTGCCGATGCGGAAGATGGTGTGGTTTGCGTCTATCGCCACCGTGAAAGCACGATTTCCGGCACGGTGATCTTCCCGATGACCGAAGCCCAGCGCAACGGCCTTGAGGATCTGCGGCTGGTTGAATTCGCGCACGACGGCGACAAGCGCGAGTGGATCGGCACTTACACGGCCTATAGCGGGCGCGACATTCGATCAGAGCTGCTGCGCACCCGCGATTTCCAGGACTTCACCCTGACTCCCATTGTCGGCGGCGCCGGGCGGAACAAGGGCATGGCGCTGTTCCCGCGCAAGATCGATGGCCAGTTCCTGATGATCGGGCGACAGGACGGCAAAAACCTCTATCTGCTCCGCTCCGATACACTTGAGCACTGGGAGGGCGGCACTTTGCTGCTCGAACCGCGGTTCCCCTGGGAGTTCGTGCAGATCGGCAATTGCGGCGCGCCGATCGAACTGGATGAAGGTTGGCTGGTGCTGACCCACGGCGTCGGCGCGATGCGCAAATATGCGATCGGCGCGGCACTGCTCGACAAGGACGATCCGTCCAAAGTGATCGGCCGGACCGCCGTGCCGATCCTGTCCGCAGCTGATGAGGACCGGGAGGGCTATGTACCCAACGTGGTCTACACTTGCGGCGCGATCCGGGTGGGTGATGATCTGTTCCTGCCTTACGGCGTGGCGGACAGCTCGGTCTGTTTCGCGTTCGTCGCGATCAGCGATATTCTTGCCCAAATGGTATGAAATGGCGGTCGGTCCTGACCCGGGTAACGGGATCATTGTTGGAACCGACCGCCATTCCAGGTTGCCAACAATCCGATCCGGAAGACGGAGGGGTCGGGATCGGACCGTTGGCAACTGCCCAAGGCTTGACCGAGGCGGGGGGGGAGGGACTCGGCAAGGCTCGGATAGGAAGTGTTGCAGGGTAAATGCAGCGCGGGACGGAATGTTTCATGGCGGAAGAAATATTTTGTGGAGCGAAGCCTTGCGCTGACGCTTGGCTGCCAAACGATCACTATTGGGTTGGTTGGCCAGGTTGACCGGGTGGAGGAAAATCATCGGCGGCAAGGAACATGTTTCGCCGTTGCCAGTTACACGAGCACGCAACAGCAACACGGAGATCCGCCATGTCGAGTGCCAGCCTTTACGAACGCCTCGGAGGCGCCTTTGCCATTGCAGCGGTCATCGATCATTTCAGCGATGCAGTGGTGCAGAACCCGATTGTCGGGCAGAAATCGGAGAATCCCGCACTGCGAGAGTGGCATACCAACACTCTGGCCCGGTTGCCCGGCCTGAAATTCATGCGCACTCTATGGGTGTGCAAGGTATCGGGCGGACCATTCGAGTATACCGCGACAAAGCCCGGCAGCACCGACCTGGGCCTGGAAATCGCGCACCGCGAATTGCAGATCACTCCTGCACAATTCGATGAGGTCGCGGCCGAGCTGGGTCGGACGCTGACCACGTTCAAGGTGCCTGACCAGGAGATCGAAGAGGTTATGGCCGCGTTTTCCGCGCACAAGGGCGAGGTTACGGCAGGCGCTTTGGTGCCAGGCGAGACTGGGTAATACAGAACGCCAGCTTGATTGTCCCGGTTCCTCAGTCCCGCAGTCGCAGCGCCCATTCCTTGAGGGCGACAATTTGCTTCGCGATCAACTCGCGCGTCTTTTCGTCGGTCAAATTTCCGTCCGCATCGAACCGCGTCTGCGCCGCAGCAATCATGATTTCGGGATGATTGAGAACGTGGGCGTTGAGGGAGACGAAAACCTTGCGCAAATCGTACTGCGATCGCGCAGTGCCCATCGCGCCCATACTTGCACCCAGAATAGCGACCGGCTTGCGGTCGAAGGGCTGCGGGTCAGCTTTGGAGACCCAATCGATGGCGTTCTTGAGCACCCCGGGGATCGAGTAATTGTATTCCGGCGTGGCAATCATCACCGCGTCAGCGGTGGCGATGAGCTCGGCCAGGCCAACCACGCT
>JANPMA010000054.1:0-7125 GCA_031422595.1 Novosphingobium sp.
GGTGATCGCGACCAAGTTCGGCTTCGACCTGAAGGCCGATCCCGCACAGGGCCCGCGCACCAACAGCCGCCCCGATCATATCCGCGAAGTGGTGGAGGCATCGCTGAAGCGCCTGCGGACCGATCGGATCGACCTGTTCTACCAGCACCGGGTCGATCCCGACGTGCCGATTGAGGACGTGGCAGGAGCCGTTGGCGAGCTGATCCGGGCCGGCAAGGTCAAACATTTCGGCCTGTCCGAGGCCGGGGCGGCCACTATTCGCCGCGCCCATGCGGTTCAGCCGGTCGCTGCCCTGCAAAGCGAATACTCGCTGTGGCAGCGCGAGCCCGAGGCGGAGATCCTGCCTTTGCTGGAGGAACTGGGGATCGGTTTCGTCCCCTACAGCCCGCTGGGCCGCGGCTTCCTGACCGGGGCGATCACGGCCGACACCGTGTTCGACAAGACCGACTTCCGCGCCCGCCTGCCGCGTTTCCAGCAGGAAGCGATGGCGGCCAATGAAGCGCTGGTGGCGCTGGTCAGGGAGATCGCCGCGCCGCTGGGGGCCACGCCCGCACAAGTTGCGTTGGCCTGGCTGCTTGCCCAGCGTGACTGGATCGTGCCGATCCCGGGAACCACCAAGCTGGCCCGACTGGAAGAGAACCTGGGCGCAATCGACCTGGCGCTCGGCGCCGAACAGCTCGCCCGGATCGATCAGGCCAGCCGCGCGGTGAAGATTGTCGGTGCGCGCTATGCTCCGGCCATGGAAGCAATGACCGGGCGCTAGAAGTCGCCCCGCTCCTTGCGGATCACGAACCACTTTTCGACGTTGGCGTTGTGCTCTTGCAGCGTGTTGGCGAAGGCGTGGCCGCCCGTGCCATCCGCGACCATGTAGAGCGCCTGTGTCTCGGCCGGGTGCAGCACGGCTTCGATCGAAGCCTTGCCGGGGTTGGTGATCGGCCCCTTGGGCAGGCCGACCATCGTATAGGTGTTGTAATCGTTGACCGCGTTGATTTCCGAGCGGCGGATCCGGCGGCCCAGCGGTTTGCCTTTGGTGATCGGATAGATGATCGTCGGGTCGGCCTGAAGCAGCATGCCGGTGCGCACGCGGTTCGAATAGAGCCCGGCGACCATCGCGCGTTCGCTCGGCTTGCCGGTTTCCTTTTCGACAATCGAGGCGAGAATGAGCGCTTCCTGCGGACTCTTCGCGACCGTGGTGGTGCCGCGCTTTTCCCACTGTTCGGCCAGCGTGCGCTGCATCCCTGCCTGCATCCTGAGCAGGACCGCCTGACGGCTTTCGCCTTTTTCGATCTCATAGGTATCGGGCAACACCGAGCCCTCTGCCGGGACTTCGATCTGGCCGGTAAGGTCCGGATTGGCCATCAGCTTCTCATGGACCATGATCGAAGGGGTGCCTTCGGGAATGGTCACAAACCGCCGCAGAATCTCGTCGCTGGCGATCACCGAGAGGACCCGTGACATGCTGGCATTGGCCGGCAGTTTGAATTCGCCGGCCTTGATCGTGCGGCCCATTCCGAAGATCCGCGCGCGCAGCTTGAATGCGCTGGCCGAAGAGACCACGCCCTCCTTTTCGAGCTTGATCGCCACCCCGCCTAGGCTGGCCCCATCGGGAACGATAAAGGCAGTTTCCTTGGCCAGCGGCCCGCTCCACCACCAGCCCGCACCCAGCCAGCCGAGTGCGCCCAGCACCAGCAGCACCGCCGCGAACAGCGGCATGCAGCCCCGGCGCGAACCCAGCATCAGTCCTCCAGCGCCTTGACGATCAGGCTGGCATTGGTGCCGCCGAACCCGAAGCTGTTGTTGAGGGCAGCCCGCACCCGGCGCTTCTTGGCGACCTTGGGCACCAGATCGACGCCTTCGGTGCCTTCATCGGGATTGTCGAGGTTGAGCGTGGGCGGGACAATCTGGTCGCGGATCGCGAGGATGCAGAAGATCGTCTCAACCGCGCCCGCGCCGCCCAGCAAATGGCCGATCGCGCTCTTGGTACTGCTCATCGAAGCGCCGCTCAGATCGTCGCCCAGCACGCGCTTGACCGCGCCCAGTTCGATCGTGTCGGCCATGGTCGAGGTGCCGTGGGCGTTGACATAGTCGATATCGCCCGGGCCCATCCCGGCCTTTTTCAGCGCCATCCGCATCGACAGTTCGGCGCCCTTGCCTTCGGGGTGCGGGGCAGTGACATGATAGGCATCGCCCGACAGGCCATAGCCGACCACTTCGGCATAGATCTTCGCGCCGCGGGCCTTGGCGTGCTCGTATTCCTCCAGCACCACCACGCCCGCGCCTTCGCCCATCACGAAGCCGTCGCGGCCCTTGTCATAGGGGCGGCTGGCCTGTTCGGGCCGGTCGTTGAAGCTGCAATTGAGCGCGCGGGCCTGGGCGAACCCGGCCACACCCAAGGGGTTTACGGTGCCTTCCGCGCCGCCTGCCAGCATCACGTCGGCATCGTCGTCCTTGATCATCCGCGCCGCATCGCCGATCGAGTGCGCGCCGGTTGAACAAGCGGTCACCACCGCGTGATTCGGGCCCATCAGGCCATATTTGATCGAGACCTGGCCCGAGATCAGGTTGATCAGGCGGCCGTGAACGAAGTGCGGAGATACCCGGCCCGGACCCTTTTCGTGCAGCACGATCGATTCGGCTTCGATCCCCGGCAGCCCGCCGATTCCCGAGCCGATCGAGCAGCCGGTGCGCAGCTTGAGGTCTTCGTCCATATCGACCAGCCCGGCGTCTTCCAGCGCCTGTCCGGCGGCATCGATGCCATAGATGATGAACGGATCGACCTGGCGCTGGACCTTGTGATCGATGCGCTTGCCCGGATCGAAGCCATAGGGATGATCGGGGCCCTTCACCTCACAGGCGATCGTGCACTTGTGACCAGTGGTGTCGAAGCGGGTTATCGGGCCCGCCCCGCTCTTGCCGGCAATCAGGTTGGCCCAGGTTGTCTCAACATCGCCGCCCAGCGGGGTGACAAGGCCAAGACCGGTTACGACGACGCGACGCATGCGATTCTCCGAACTCGAAAAGACAACAGGCCCAGCCCTTTAGGGGCTGAGCCTGTCAAAGACCATAACCCCCGTCAAAGCGCATCCGCGGATGCTGCGACGAGTAGCGCGGGCCAAACCCCAAAGGCAATCAGCCCTTGTGGTCGTTGATGTACTTGATGGCATCCGCAACGGTGCTGATCTTTTCGGCAGCATCGTCGGGGATTTCGACGCCAAATTCTTCTTCGAACGCCATGACCAGCTCAACGATGTCGAGCGAATCAGCGCCCAGATCGTCAATGAAGCTGGCATCTTCAGTAACCTTGTCAGCTTCGACGCCGAGGTGTTCGACGACGATCTTTTTTACGCGGTCAGCGGTGTCGCTCATGGATAGGTCCCTTCGTGAACGGCAGATTAAACTATCGGCTTTCGCCCCTAGAGAACGGCGCGGCGGCTGGCAAGAGGGTGCACCGATTGCGCACAACAGCAATATCGGATTAATCTGCCTGAGCCTAGCATCAGCCGGTCCATTACCAAGGGAAATCATCAATGCCTTCAAACCGTAACCTCCTGGCCGCGCTGACTGTCGCCGGGTTCGCTCTCGTCCCCGCCTCGGCAATGGCGCAGCAAAGCAAGGAGGCGGCCAAGGCCGATGTCGCCACCTGGACCAGTTCGCTGGGTCAGGCTTTCTCACCGGGCTTCTGGGAAGGCGAGATGAAAGAACTCGACGCCCAGGGCAACGTCGTGAAATCGGAAAACAAGCCCGATTGCATCAAGGCCGGCGAAGGCAACCAGCTCAGCAATTCGCTGGGTGAGATGTTCACCATGATGATCGATAAGGCCGATTGCACCACCACTTCGGGCGGCACCGGTTCGATCGATCTCAAGATGGTATGCGCCGTTCCGGGCGGCGGCAAGCAGATGACCTTCATCTCGAGCGGCAACTACAGCGAGGGTCTGGTCAACTGGGACTTCAAGTTCAATGCCAGCGGCGAAGGCGCGCCCGAAGCGCGCTCGATAACACTGGTCGCCCGGCGTACCAAGACCACCTGTTCCTGATTGGACGAGCCGTCCTGGGGATCACCCCTTGGGCGGCTCGACCACCCGCAGCGACAGTTCGCGCAGCTGGCGCGGCTCGGCCAGACTGGGCGCCCCCATCAAGAGATCCTCGGCGCGCTGGTTCATCGGGAACAGCGTGATTTCACGCAGGTTCTGGACCCCGCAGAGCAGCATCACCATCCGGTCGACCCCGGCGGCCATCCCGCCGTGCGGCGGCGCACCGTACTGGAACGCGCGGTACATGCCGCCAAAGCGCTCCTCGACATCGGCCTGGGTCAGCCCGGTCAGCTCGAACGCCTTGACCATCAGATCGGGATGCTGGTTGCGGATCGAGCCCGAGGCGAGTTCATAGCCGTTGCAGACCATGTCGTACTGATAGGCCTTGATCGTCAGCGGATCCTGCGTTTCCAGCGCTTCCAGCCCGCCCTGCGGCATGCTGAAGGGGTTGTGCGCGAAGTCGACCTTCTTCTCTTCCTCGCTCCATTCATAAAACGGGAAGTCGATGATCCAGCAGAACCGGAAGGCATCCTGTTCGGTCAGTTCGAGCTGATCGCCGACCCGCACCCGCGCCGCGCCGGCCAGCCTGGCGGCCTGCTCTGCCTTGCCCGCGGCAAAGAACGCGCCGTCATCGGGGCCAAGCCCCAACGCATCCCACAGCGCGGCCATCTTGTCTTCGCCGTGGTTTTTGGCGATCGGACCGCCGAAAGTGCCGTCCTTGCGGGTGGCATAGCCCAGCCCGGCATGGCCCTCGCTGCGGGCCCATTCATTCATATCGTCGAAAAACTTGCGGCTCAGCCCGGCGGTACCCGGTGCCGGGATCAGGCGCACGCTGCCGCCATCGCCAACGATCCGTTCGAACAGGCCAAAGCCCGAGACACGGAATTCTTCGGTGACATCGCGAATGATCAGCGGGTTGCGCAGGTCCGGCTTGTCGGTGCCATAGTCAAGCATCGCCTTGGCGTAAGGGATCCGCGGAAACTCGCCCGCCGGGGTCACCTTGCGGGTCACGCCATCCCTGACGGCGAAGGTCTCGAAGATCCCGGCCATGACCGGCTCCATCGTCTCCCAAACCTCTTCCTGGGTGACGAAGCTCATTTCCAGGTCAAGCTGGTAGAATTCGCCCGGCAGGCGGTCGGCGCGCGGGTCTTCGTCGCGAAAGCAGGGTGCGATCTGGAAATAGCGGTCGAAACCGGCGACCATCAGCAACTGCTTGTACTGCTGCGGCGCCTGCGGCAGCGCAAAGAACTTGCCGCCATGGATCCGGCTGGGCACCAGAAAGTCGCGCGCGCCTTCGGGGCTGGAGGCGGTGAGGATTGGGGTCGAGAACTCGGTAAATCCGATATCTTCCATCCGCCGCCGCGTTTCGCGGATCACCGCGGTGCGCGTCATGATATTGGCGTGCAGCGTCTCGCGGCGCAGGTCGAGGAAGCGATAGCGCAGCCGCACGTCCTCGGGATATTCCTGCTCGCCCGCCACCGGCAGCGGCAGTTCCTCGGCACGGCTGAGCACCGTTGCGGCCCGCGCATAGACCTCGATCGCGCCGGTCGGCAGGTTCGCGTTGACGGTGCTTTCGCTGCGAGCCTTCACGCTGCCTTCGATGGTGACCACCGATTCGACCCGCAGCCCCTCAAGCACCGCCAGCGCCGGGCTGTCTACGTCGGCCACGATCTGGGTCAAACCGTAGTGATCGCGCAGATCGACGAACAGCACGCCGCCATGGTCGCGCTTGCGGTGGACCCAGCCCGACAGGCGGATCGTGGACCCAACATCAGAAGCGCGCAGCGCGCCACAGGTGTGCGAACGATAAATGTGCATCAAGCTCTTTCCAATCAGCCCACTTTGTTGCAGGGGCGAAAGCGCGGGCTAACAGGCGAATCCCGCACATTTGTCAAGCCGAGGCTCCTGCCGGGGCCACCTACAGAAAAGAACGATGAAAATACATCCCCTGATCACCACGTCGCAGGCCCTTGCGGAGCTATGCGAACGACTCGCCAAAGCCGATTTCGTGTGCGTCGACACCGAATTCATGCGCGAGAACACCTATTGGCCCGAACTGTGCCTGATCCAGATCGCCGATGAGCACGAGGCCGCGGCGGTCGATCCGATGGCCCGGGACATCGATCTCTCGCCGCTGCTTGACCTGCTGGTCGATAATGAGGACGTCCTCAAGGTGTTCCACGCCGGCGGGCAGGACGTCGAAATCGTCTTCAACCTGACCGGCAAGACCCCGCACCCGATCTTCGACACCCAGATCGCGATGATGGCGGTCAGCCAGAGCGAGCAGATCGGCTATTCCAACCTGGTCGAATCGTGGCTGGGCCTGACCGTCGACAAGGGCGCCCGCTTCACCGACTGGTCGCGCCGCCCGCTGACCGAACGGCAGATCGAATATGCGATCGGCGATGTAACCCATCTGGCCAAGATCTTTCCCAAGCTGCTCCAGCGCCTGATCAAGACCGGGCGCGGCGCCTGGCTCAATATCGAGATGGAAAAGCTGGCCGATCCGGCCGGTTACAAGAACGATCCCAACTTGTCCTGGCAGCGGATCAAGGCCTCCGGTCGCAACCCGGGCATGCTCGGACGGCTCAAGGCACTAGCCCACTGGCGTGAGCTTGAGGCGCAGGACAAGAACCTGCCGCGCGGCCGGATCGCGCGCGACGAGACGGTCGCCGACCTCGCCAGCCATCCGCCCAAGGTCCAGGCCGACCTCGCCAAGGTCCGCGGGCTTTCCGCCGGGTGGAAGGACAACGAAATTGGCAGACGGCTGATGGCCGCGCTGGAAAACGCCAAGCCGCTCCCTGACAGCGAACTTCCCGCGCGCACTCCGCGCGGCGCCCCGCTGGGCAAGGAAGGCGCGCTGGTGGCCGACCTGCTCAAGCTGCTGCTCAAGATCCGCAGCCGCGAAATCGACGTCGCCTCACGCCTGCTGGCGCGCAGCGATGATCTCGAGCTGCTCGCCGCAGGCATCCGCGAATTGCCCATACTGCAGGGCTGGCGCTTTGATGTGTTCGGCAAGGATGCGCTGGACCTGGTCGAAGGCAAAATGGCCTTCGCGGTGGTGAACGGCAAGCTCAAGATGACCCATGTT
>JANPMA010000055.1:0-4309 GCA_031422595.1 Novosphingobium sp.
GACCGCGTTCGGACTGCCATCTGGAAGGAAATTCACATGATCAGGAAAGTTCTGCTCGCCCTTGTCGCGACCAGCTTCGCCTTCACCGCAACTGCCTGCAACACCGTGAAAGGTGCCGGGAAAGACATTGAATCGGTTGGCCAGGCTGGCGAGGATGCAATCAACTAGGGCGGAAATCAAGATTCAGTGATTCCTGTCCATTCATAAGGCGATTGTCATGACCGATCTCAGCACAGACGAAAAAATCATCTCGACCAGAAGCAGTTTCAACGTCGCCAATACCATCGTTGCGATTGCCGTGCTCCTGCTGGTGCTCGGCGTCCTGAAGTATTTCGGGGTTTCTCCAATTCAGTGACTGGACATACCCATATGTTTACGCTTCCCCGCTTGCCCTATGCCGCCGATGCGCTGGAACCTCATATTTCCGCGCAGACGCTTGGGTTGCATCATGGCAAACATCACAAAGCCTATATCGATGCGCTCAACACCTTGCTGGCTGACAGCCCCTTGGCCGGCCTGCCGCTGGAGCAGGTGATCCAGCAAGCGTATGACGAGGCCGCTCACCGCACCATCTTCAACAATGCCGCCCAGAGCTGGAACCATGATTTCTTCTGGAAATCGATGAAGCCGGGCGGCGGGGGACCGCCCGATGGCGACCTCAAGGTGCTGATCGAGCATGATATCGGCGATGGCGAGGCCTTTGCGGAGGCGTTCAGTGCGGCGGCGGCAGGGCATTTCGGCTCGGGCTGGGTCTGGCTGGTCGCAACCGATGGCGTGGTCGGGATTGTTGTCACCCATGACGCCGATCTGCCGCCAGTGCATGGACGAAGCCCGCTGCTGTGCTGCGATCTGTGGGAACACGCCTATTACCTCGATTATCAAAACCGGCGCGCCGAATATGTCTCGGCCTTCCTCGATCACCTCGCCAACTGGGACTTTGCCAACGCCAATCTGACGGCAGCCGCAGCGGCCATGAACGAGGCGGAGCCGATATCGATGGAACCAAATGCGGCGCCGCCGGTTATCCCGGCAACTCGAACAGGAGACGGAAAATGAACCTTGTCATCATGCTTATCGTCGGCGGTGTCCTTGGCTGGCTGGCCAGTCTGGTCATGCGCACGGACGGCCAGCAAGGGATTGTCATGAACGTGGTGGTCGGCGTTGTCGGGGCCATTCTGGCGGGCTATCTGCTCACCCCGTTTCTGGGCGGTGCACCGATCACGAGCGGAGCCTTCGATATCAAATCGCTGTTCGTCTCGTTCGTGGGTGCAGTCGTGCTGCTCGCGATCGTCAATCTCGTGCGCCGCGGTTCGATTCGCTGAACATGCTGCACCGCGAGGGCGAAACAGCCCTGCGAAAGCGATGAACGAGCTGGCCCGGAAGCACTGCTGAAGCGCGCTCGGGCCATTCGGATGAGCCAATGGAAAACGAAGTCCGCACCCAGCGATGGCTGCATTTGATCGGCCTGATCGCCGTGACCTTGCTGGGCCTGTTCCTGTCCTGGCTGATCGCCGCGCCGTTCCTGGGTCCACTGACCTCGGCGGTCGCGCTGGCGGTGATTGTGCTGCCAATGCACCGCAAGCTGGAAGCGCGAGTGAAGCACGCCGGGGCGGCCTCCGGACTGACAGTCGCCGCAACAGCCCTGTTTGTGATTGGCCCGGCACTGTTCGTCGGCGAGAGACTTCTGGCGGAGGCCACGAGCGCTGCGCGGCTGTTGTCCGACAGCGCCAGAAGCGGCGCCTGGCGGAGCATGATTGTCGATCACCCTCGCCTTGCACCAGCGGCGGCCTGGATCGAAGCCCAGATCAACCTGCCGCGCACCGCCGAAAATGCCATCACCTGGCTGACCGGCACCGCGACCTCGCTGGTTCAGGGATCGGGCACCCAGCTGGTCGGAGTGCTCATCACCTTCTATTTCCTGTTCTACTTCCTGCGCGATCGGCGCAAGGCATTGGCTGCCATGGCGGTGCTGTCTCCGCTGGGCAAAGCCGACATGATCGCGCTGACCGCGCGGGTCGCCGATACCATCCGCGCGACGGTTTTTGGCACGCTGGCAGTAGCGATGATCCAGGGCTTGCTCGGGGGCTTGATGTTCTGGTGGCTGGGGCTGCCGACGCCGTTGTTATGGGGCATTGTGATGGGCTTGCTGGCGATCATCCCGGTGCTTGGGGCATTCATCATCTGGATCCCGGCGGCATTGTTCCTGGTGCTGAGCGGCCACCAAGGCCAGGCGCTGATCCTCATGCTGTGGGGAACCATTGTCGTCGGCGGCATCGACAATCTGATCTACCCGATGCTGGTCGGCAATCGCATCAAGATGCATACCGTTCCGACATTCATCGCGCTGGTCGGCGGACTGATCGTGTTTGGCCCCTCGGGCTTGATTCTGGGACCGGTGGTGCTGACGGTGACGATGTTCCTGGTCGAATATTGGCGGGCGCACATCGACCAGAACAGGCACAGTGCCGCGACCTGATCGCCGCGCCTGCGACAAGTTAATTTTCACGCGAGTGAGCCCAAAGCACGCTGGCGCGGATTCTCCCTCCACAAGGAGATTGACCATGAAGCAACTGCTTCTGGGCGCTCTGCTCGCAACACTCACCCTGACCTCTGCGCCGGTCATGGCCAAGCCCGACCGGAACTCGTCAGAGCATCAGCGCGACGAGGATCGCCGGGCCAACCAGCGCCATGCCAACCGGGATGATCCGCGCTACGGCGACTATCAGGCCGACCGCTATTACCGCGATGGCCGCTGTTATCAGGATCGCCGACTGACCAGCCAGGACCGGATCTATCGCGGTTCGAATGGACAGTATTACTGCCGCCGCAGCGATGGCACCACCGGGCTGATCATCGGCGCAATCGGGGGCGGACTGCTGGGCCGGGCGATCGCACCGAACCGCTCAAAGACGCTGGGGACAATCCTTGGCGGAGTTGGCGGCGCGCTGATCGGGCGTGAAATCGGGCGAAATGGCGTGACTTGTAACTAGGTTTCGAACCCCAGTTTGCGATCAATCACGGCGTGGTCTGTCACCGGACCACGCCGCCGCTCTAAACCCAAGGATCCTGCCCCTCGATCACGGGATAGGTCAGCGTTACGACCGTGCCGGAGTTCGGCGCACTGATGATAGTCAGCTCGCCCCCCAGTTGCTGGGCAAAGGCATCCATCAATTGACGGCCCATCGATGCCGGTGCTTGAGCGGAATCGAATCCTATCCCATCATCGCAAACCGACAACGTCGCTTGACCGAGCTCCACGCCAAACTGGAGCAAGATCATTCCGCTCTGGCCAGGCTGGAAGCCGTGCCGATAGGCATTGGTAACGGCTTCGACCGCCAGCAAGGTTAGCGGTACGGCACTGTTGATCGGGACCGTTAACGCGGCGACATCGCAAGTCAGCTGGATCGCGCTTTGTCCGCGATGCAAAGTACGCAGCTGCGTGCAAAGCGCTGTCAGCAATTTGGCAATATTGACCTCGCCGTGGTCGCTATCCTGGCTTTCCTCGTAGAGCAGCCGGTGGATCTGCGCGAGCGCGCCAATCCGGGCGCGGGTCTGGCTGAGGGCATCGCGCGCGGCAAGATCGTTGATCTTGCCCGCTTGCAGGCTGAGCAGGCTGCTGACGATCTGGAGGTTGTTCTTGACCCGGTGATGAATCTCATTAGTCAAAGCCGTCTTGGCATCGAGCGCTGCCTGAAGTTCGTGACCCCGCGTTTCAATCGCCTTGGCCATCCAATGAAGATCGGCCCCAAGCAGGCCAATCTCGCGCGGCGCGCGCTCATATTTTCCAGGTTCACTGGCATAATCTCCGCCGGCGACCTGCGCCGCCAGCATGCGCAGCGAATCGAGCCAGCGCAAGACCAGGCGATTGGTGCCCAGCCAGATCGCAAAGGACGCCAGCAGCAAAGTGATGATCGGCAGGATGAGGTTAATCCGTACTTGGCCAACCGCAGTTGCCATCAAACGCTCGGTCGGTTCGGCATAAACGACGAATAGTTCGCGCTCATAGAGCGGTGCGACGGCATACATCCAGGCAGTGCCATCTTGTGATCTAGCCGCGGCGACTTGCATGCTTGCGGCGTTGACGTCAAAGCGCGGCAACTCTCCGACTCCGCCCTTCAGAACCACTGCCCCGTTGCGGTCGATGATGGCCACCTCGGCCCCGTCCGCTAATTCTGAATTGTTCAGCGAACGTTCCAGCCAGCTGGCGTCGATCGCCACCGTTACCGCGCCATCCTGGCTGCCATCTTCCGCCACAAGCGGTTGCATACCAATCAGAACGCGCCGCTTCGAAATTGAGCCGATTACCGGC
>JANPMA010000056.1:0-1524 GCA_031422595.1 Novosphingobium sp.
TGGCCACCAGGGCCATCCCGAAGTGATCGGGACGATGGGTCAGGTCCCCGATGGCGCGATCACGCTGGTTGAGACGGTGAGCGATGTCGCCGCGCTGGACTTTGCTGACGATGCCTCGCTGGCGTTCCTCACGCAAACCACGCTGTCGGTCGACGACACCGCCGAAGTCGTCGCCGCATTGCGTGCGCGTTTCCCGCAGATCGTCGGGCCCAAGGCCGAAGACATCTGTTATGCCACGTCCAATCGCCAGGCCGCGGTCAAGACCATTGCGCCGGAGTGCCAGCTGGTGCTGGTGATCGGCGCGCCCAACAGCTCCAACTCGTTGCGGCTGGTCGAAGTGGCCGAACGCTGCGGCGCTCAGGCGCGGCTGGTCCAGCGCGGCGCGGAAATCGAGGGCAGCTGGTTCGATGGGGTCGAAGTCCTGGGCTTGACCGCCGGTGCCTCTGCCCCTGAGGAACTGATCCAGGAAGTGATCGCGCGGATCGGCGAGTTTCGCGACGTGACGATGGAACAAGTCGTCACTGCCGAGGAAAAGATGATTTTCAAGCTGCCCCGGCAACTGGTGGATTAGGCTCCGTGGCGGTCTACACCCAATTGGGCGGTGAACAGCTCGCCGCCTTGATTGGCCACTTCGATGTCGGCCAACTGGTCATGGCCAAGGGCATTGCCGAAGGCGTCTCCAATTCCAACTGGCTGGTCGAGACCACCGGCAGCAACGGCGCGGGTGCGCGGTTCATTCTGACCATGTACGAATACCGGATCGAGCTGGAGGACCTGCCGTTCTTCCTCTCGTTGCTCGACCATCTGGCCGAACACGGTTGCCCGGTGCCGCGGACAATTCATGATCGTTCAGGCGCGCTCTACCGGATGGTCGGCGACAAGGCAGTTGCCTTGATCGAGTATCTGCCCGGCGTCTCGCTGAGCGAGCCGACCGCGGATCAAGCCCGCGCGGTGGGCTGGGCGCTGGCGCAGTTGCACCTGTCCTCCGCGAGCTTCCCGCAAAGCCGCGCCAACGGAATGGGGCTGGCCGAATGGCAGCGGCTGGCCGGGGAGTGCGGCACCGAAGGCCTGGCCGGAATCGAACCCGCGCTGGCCACCCTGGTCGCCCAGGAACTGCCCTTGCTCGCCGCAAGTTGGCCGGCTGACTTGCCGCGCGGGGTAATCCACGCCGATCTGTTCCCCGACAATGTGCTGATGCTGGGCGATAAGGTAACCGGGCTGATCGACTTCTATTTCGCTTGCACCGATCTGCTCGCCTACGACGTCGCGGTAACCCATGCGGCCTGGTGTTTCGACAATGCCGGGCATGCCTTCAACCCTTCGATCTCGGCAGCATTGCTGGCGGGATATCAAGCGTTGCGCCCGCTCAGCGGGGCCGAGCGCGCCGCCCTGCCGCTGCTGGCCCGTGGTGCGGCGCTGCGTTTCACCATGAGCCGCGCCTATGACTGGATCAACACCCCTGCTGGCGCGCTGGTGGTCAAGAAAGACCCGATGGCCTTCGCCCGGCGGATGATGTTCTATGCC
>JANPMA010000057.1:0-12843 GCA_031422595.1 Novosphingobium sp.
CGGCCCAGATCGGGAATCGCGCGCATGACGCTTCGCAAGTCGCCGCGCAGCAAGGGATCGTCGTGCAGCCAGGCTACCAGCGCCAGCCGCGCCTCAATCTCGCGGACATCGGTCAGCGGCGCGGAAAGGTCGTCGGCAAGCTGCCGCGCGCCTGCCCCGGTGCCGCAGCGATCCAGCGCCTCGATCAGGCTGCCGCGCCGGCTGCCCTGGCTCGAGGTCAGGATCTCGAGGCTGGCGCGGGTCGCCTCGTCCATCGCCAGGTGCGCCTCACCAGCCCGCGCCACCGGCGGCAGCAGCAACGGCAGGCTGCCGCGCCCGACATGGTCAAGATAGGCGATCAGTCCGCCCGCCGCCGCGAGCATCGGTCGGGTGAACATGCCGAAGCCGTCGAGCGTCGCGACTTCGTGGAGCGCCTTCAGCCGCGCCTCGCCCATATCGCTCGAAAATTCGCGCGCCGGGCGAGGGATAGCATCGGCCTGCTCGCTCCCCTCGGGGCCGACAAGCTCGCTCGCTCCCAGCCGCGCGAGCGCCGCGCCCAGCCGGTCGGCGGCGCATTCCTCCAGCTCCATCCGCCCGGTCGAAATGTCGCAAGCGGCGATCCCATAGGTCCCCCGCACTTCGCACACAGCGGCCAGCACATTGGCCCGGCGCGGTTCTAGCAAGGCCTCTTCGGTGAGCGTGCCCGCAGTGACGAAGCGGACGATATCGCGCGCCACCAGCGCTTTCGAGCCGCCGCGCTTCTTGGCTTCCTCCGGCGTTTCGGTCTGGTCGGCAATGGCGACCCGGCAGCCCGCCTTGATCAGCCGCGCCAGGTATCCCTCGGCCGAATGAGCCGGCACCCCGCACATCGGGATCGGCACGCCCTGGTGCTCGCCCCGGCTGGTCAGCGCGATATCGAGCACTTGCGCGGCCTGTTTGGCGTCGTCGAAGAACAGCTCGAAGAAATCGCCCATCCGGTAGAACAGCAGGCAATCCCCGGCCTCGGCCTTGAGCGCGAGGTATTGCACCATCATCGGCGTGGGGGCGGCGGCACCGTGCATCCACTAGCGATAGCGCAGTTCGGGCGATTCGCGAGGCTCGACTACGCAGCTTTCCCCTATCGCGTCGCGCGCCGCTGGGTTAGGGCAAAGCTGACTTCAGGAGATACCATGTCCGACGAAAGCAACGTCCGCTTCACCGAACGCGAAGCGCTGTTCTATCACAAGACGATCCGCCCCGGTAAGATCGAGATCATCGCTTCGAAGCCGATGGCGACCCAGCGCGACCTTAGCCTGGCCTATTCACCGGGCGTCGCGGTCCCGGTCCAGGCGATCGCCGACAATCCGGCCGATGCCTATGAATATACCGCCAAGGGCAACCTGGTCGCGGTAATCTCCAACGGCACCGCGATCCTGGGCATGGGCAACCTCGGCGCGCTGGCCTCGAAGCCGGTGATGGAAGGCAAGGCGGTGCTGTTCAAACGCTTTGCCGACGTCGATTCGATCGACATCGAACTTGCCACCGAGGACCCCGAAGCCTTCATCAATGCCGTTGCGCTGATGGAACCGACTTTCGGCGGGATCAATCTGGAAGACATCAAGGCGCCCGAGTGTTTCGTAATCGAGCAGGCACTGCGCGATCGGATGAAGATCCCGGTGATGCACGACGATCAGCACGGCACCGCGATCATCGCCGCTGCGGGGCTGGTCAACGCCTGCTTCCTGACCGGCCGCGAATTCAAGGACGTCAAGGTGGTGGTCAACGGCGCTGGTGCTTCGGCGCTGGCCTGTACGGCGCTGATCAAATCGATGGGCGTACGGCATGAGAACGTCACCGTCTGCGACCGTTCGGGCGTAATCTACCGCGGCCGCGAAAGCGGCATGGACCAGTGGAAAAGCGCGCACGCGATCGACACCGACGCGCGCGATCTGGAGCAGGCGCTGGTCGGTGCCGACATCTTCCTGGGCCTGTCGGCCGCTGGCGCGCTGAAGCCGGAATATGTGGCCAAAATGGCGGCCAAACCGATCATCTTCGCGATGGCCAACCCGGATCCCGAAATCAGGCCCGAGGATGCCAAGGCGGTCCGCCCCGATGCAATCATTGCCACCGGCCGCAGCGATTATCCCAACCAGGTCAACAATGTCCTGGGCTTCCCCTTCATCTTCCGCGGTGCGCTCGATGTGCGGGCCACCGCGATCAACGAGGAGATGAAGATCGCCGCCGCCAACGCGATCGCCGCACTGGCACGCGAGACCGTGCCCGAGGAAGTCGCCGCGGCCTATGGCCAGAAATACCACTTCGGCCCCGATTACATCATCCCCGCCCCGTTCGATCCGCGGCTGATGGAGGTGGTCTCCTCGGCGGTCGCCAAGGCGGCGATGGATACCGGGGTGGCGGGCAAGCCGATCGAGGATTTCGCAGCCTATCGCCACAGCCTCAAGGCCCGGCTCAACCCGACCACTTCGGTGCTCACCCAGGTCTATGAAACGGTCAAGGCCAATCCCAAGCGGATGATCTTCGCCGAAGCCGAGAACGAAATCGTGCTGCGCGCGGCGATCCAGTACCACGATTTCGGCTATGGTGAGCCGATCCTGGTCGGTCGGACCGAAGCGGTGAAGGCCAAGCTGGCCGAACTGGGAGTGGGCAATCCCGATGCCTACCAGATCGAGAATTCGGCGATCAGTGCCCACGTGCCGGCAATGGTCGAGCTGCTCTACGAGCGGCTCCAGCGGCGCGGGTTCATGGAACGCGACGTCAAGCGGATGGTCAACCAGGACCGCAATGTCTTTGCATCCTTGCTGCTCAAGCTCGGGATCGGTGATGCAATGGTCACCGGCATGACCCGCACTTTCGCCCAGACCATGCGCGAAGTGCGCCAGGTGCTCGACCCGCAGGAAGGCCGCTTGCCATTTGGCATCCACCTGATGATCGGCAAGAATTACACCACCTTCATGGCCGACACGACCGTCAACGAACGCCCCAGTGCGCAGGACCTGGCGGTGATCGCCAAGGAAACCGCCGCGGTTGCCAGGCGCCTGGGCCACGAACCGCGGGTCGCTTTCCTGTCCTATTCGACTTTCGGCAACCCGCCGGGGCGCTGGCTCGATTCGATCCGCGAAGCGGTGGCGATCCTCGATGCCGAGCAACCCGGCTTCGAATATGAGGGCGAGCTGGCCCCCGATGCCGCGCTCAACCCCACGGTGATGGCCAACTATCCGTTCTGCCGCCTCTCGGCCCCGGCCAATGTGCTGATCATGCCCGGGCTGCAATCGGCCAACATTTCGGCCAAGCTGCTGCGCGAACTGGGCGGCAACGCCACGATCGGGCCGATGCTGCTGGGGATGGAAAAGCCGGTGCAGATCGCCCCGATGACCGCGATTGCGCCCGATGTGCTGACGCTGGCAGTGCTGGCGGCGGCTGGCGTGACCGGATAGCCCCGATGGACCTGCGCCCGCGCCGATCCGTCCTTTACCTCCCGGCTTCTAACCCGAAGGCTCTGGCCAAGGCGCGCACGCTTGCTACCGATGTGCTGGTGCTCGATCTGGAGGACGCGGTCGCGCCGGAAAGCAAGGTAGAAGCACGCGCCGCCGCCGTGGCTGCTATTGCCGAGGGCGGGTTTGGCTGGCGCGAAGTGGTAATCCGGGTCAACGCTTGCGGCACCGAATGGGCCGAGGACGACTTGGCCGCTGTCGCGAAGGCCGGGCCCGATGCAGTGCTGGTCCCCAAGGTCAGCAACGCCGACGATGTGCGCGCCTATGATGCCGCGATCGCAGACGCACCGGCGCGCACGCGGCTGTGGATCATGGTCGAAACCTGCGCGCTGATCCCCCGGCTGGGCGAAGTCGCAGCGCTGGCCAGTTCGACCCGGCTGGCGGCCTTCGCGATGGGCACCAACGACCTGGCCAAGGAAATGCGCGCCAGCTTCGGCCCGGTCGCGCGCCGTTCCTGCCGATCCTCAGCGCCACGGTCTGCGCGGCGCGGGCGCACGGCCTGCTGGTGTTCGACGGGGTCAGCAACGAATTCAAGGACATGGACGTGGTCCGCGCCGAATGCGAACAGGGGCTCGAATTCGGGTTTGACGGCAAGTGTCTGATCCACCCCGATCAGGTTGAAACCTGCAACGCGGTGTTTACCCCCAGCGCCGCTGAAGTGGCCTGGGCGCAAGCGGTGGTCGCAGCCTTTGCCCTGCCCGAGAACGCGGGCAAGGGTGCGATCCGGGTCGAAGGCAAGATGGCCGAGTTGCTCCACCGGGATCAGGCGCAGCGCCTGCTGGCCATTGCCGCAGCCGTCCAAGTCTAAAGCCAGGCGCGGTAGATCCCGAACAGGCTGGTTGCGCTCAACACCACGCCGACCATCACCAGCATCGCCTTGGCTGGGACATGTTTGGCCGCCCATGCGCCCATTGGCGCGCCGGCAATGCCGCCGATCAGCAGGCCCAGCGTTGCGCCGGCCAGATCGGCAAAGCCCAGATGGTAGATGAAAGTGACCGAGACGGTCAGCGTCAGGAAGAACTCGACCGTGTTGACCGTGCCCACCACCTTGCGCGGATCGGCCCCCTGGATCAGCAGGTTGGATGTGACCACCGGCCCCCAGCCGCCCCCGCCCACTGCCGAAAGGAAGCCGCCGATCACACCGAACGGAGCAACCGCGCGGGCCTCGCGGGTGACGTGATCGTGGCGAATGCCGCGCCAGAAGATGTAGAAGCCGATGCCGACCAGGTAGAGCAGCACGAACGGCTTGATCCGGGCCGGGTCGAGTGACGTAACCAGGTTCACCCCCAACACCCCGCCGACCATCGCCGGGATCAGCAGCTTGGTGAACAACCGCTTGTCGATATTGCGGTGCGCAAGGTGGCTGATCCCGCTGATTGCGCTGGTGAAACACTGCACCACGTTGACCCGCTGCGATGCCAGCGCCGGGGGCACGCCCATCACCGCGACCAGCAAGGTGTTGGAGATCACCCCGAAGGCCATGCCCAACGCGCCATCGACCAGTTGTGCGGCAAAGCCGACGGCGATGAATGGCAGCAGCGCGGCAAGGTCAAACGAAGCAAAGTCCATGGTTGGTCACGCTCCCGAAGCCGATTCTCGACCAAAAGAATAGAGTTGCTTGGATCGGACGACGACAAAGAAATTCCGCCAGGCGTCCAAGCGAAACCTTTGTGCGCCGGGATGCCGGTTTCAGCCCAGCGCCAGCTCCACCGCAGCCTGGGCATGCAGGCTGGTGGTATCAAACAGCGGCACTGCGCTGTCTTGCTGCCCAACCAGCAGCATGATCTCGGTGCAGCCCAGGACTACGCCGCCGGCCCCTCGCCTCACCAGCCGTTCGATTACTCGGCGATAGGCCTCGCGCGATTCCTCGCGCACCACACCGGCAACCAGTTCATCGTAGATCACTCGGTGAACCAGTGCGCGGTCCCCAGCATCCGGGACCAGCACGTCGAGCCCGTGACGCTCAGTCAGCCGGTCTTTGTAGAAGCCCTGCTCCATTGTGAAGGCAGTGCCCAGCAGGCCGACTTTGTCGATCCCGGCGGCCTTGACTGCGGTGCCGGTAGGGTCCGCGATATGGAGCAAGGGCACGCCCGCCGCCGCCTCCACAGCATCGGCCATCAGGTGCATGGTGTTGGTGCAAATCACCAAGGCCTCGGCCCCGGCGCCCTTCAGCCTTCGAGCGGCATCGCACATCAGCGCCTCAAGCCGCGCCCAATCGCCAGCATGCTGCAAGGCCTCGATCTCGGAAAAGTCGAACGACCACAACAGGCACTTGGCCGAAGCTGTCGGGCCCTTTGCCGCGCGCACGCCCTCGTTGATCAACCGGCAATACTGCGCCGAGCTTTCCCAGCTCATCCCGCCGATCAGGCCCAGAGTCTTCATGGCCGACGCCGATAGCGAAAATACCAGATTTTGTGTCGTTTTTCAACCATCTATCTGACTCCGCTTCGTTTTTTGGCTGTTTTTCTAGACCTGAAACTGCTCCAGCAATCACCGGGTAATCACCGAATTCCCCGTCAGGATATCTTCCGCACTTCTGCTAGGCCCACCTCGAAGCCAAGCGGCAGTAGCAACTTGGAGATCAGCCGTGCCTGACTGGCGTGAAAAGAGTCGCTCGGTCCCTTGACCTCGACGAACTTGACCTTGCCTTCTTTCCATAGCGTGAGGTCAGGCCAGCCAGCTCGCAGGTCATAAGGAGCTGTTGCGAATACGGTGGCGATTTCGGCGAGACGATCGGGTCCCAGTGCGTCGAACAGGCTGGTAACGTGATGCTCGCGCACGTTGGGGTAATATGCCGGAGAATTGCCGGCGCTTGCAGCAATGACTTTCCAGTTCCGCTTGATCTGGTGCCTGGTCGCATTCGAGACGGTTGCGATCAGTCGTTCCGGCGCAAAGCGATCCTGGTCGAACGCGACATTCTGGGCATAGAGTGCCTCGACGAAGGCGTCAGAATTGCGGACATCGAGCGCTTCGAATGAAGCCGCCTTGATGAGCGTCAGGATCAGCCCGCCTTCCGATGCGGCACCGTCCCATCCGATTGACCTATAGTGGTCGAGAGCGCCGGTTTCGACTGTCGTCCACAGACCGTTTGCTCCGTGCCTCCAGTCCTTGCCGTCTCCCTTTTCAAGCAGGACCACTTGGTGCTCGATTCCAAGCCGTTGAGCCTGTTGCTCGAAACGGCTCTGGCGTTTGGCACCCGGTTTGGCGACGGTTGTTCCCAGCGTTTTTCGGAGCTGCTCGACGCGGCGTGCAACTCCCACCTTCGGATCGATGGTAAGCGCGTCGTCATAGGCCTTTACGGCCTGCGGGATATCGCCTGCCTGTTCATGGAGTTCGCCGAGCAGTCGATAGGCCCCGGCCTGTTGCCATATCTCACCATCGCGGGCGGCGATCCCCAGGCCTGCGATGATCTCGCTGCGAAGTGGATGATCGTTTGCGCTCGTCGCAACCATGACAGCCTGGATGACGTTCAGGTCACCAGCACCAATCCTTCGTAGCTGCCACGCTTCGCGCTCGACCATGCAACCGGTGAAATCATATCCGACGCGCTCACCATCCTTCATGCAGAGGTAGACCCGCCGTTGTTCGCAATCCCACTCATAGCGCTCGGCCCAGCCCGTCTCGACTTCCCACCGCGCCATTTCGCGGCCGGTAGCAAGGTCGAAGAGCATATAGCGGCAGCTGTCGGCGCTGCCGGGTGCGTTGGCAGTTTGGCAGATCGCGAACTTCCCGTCAGGTGACAGACTGTTGCTCATCAAATTGGCGGCAAACTGCTGTGTTACCAACTGGGTGCCGTCTGGTGCGAACGCGACAAAACGCCCTTTCAGACCCTCACCGAACATCCAGTCGTGCAGGATCACTGTGCCATTGTCGGCAACACAGCCCTCCTGCGGTCGTTCAAGACTTCCAGCCGTTACGATCCGGTCATCAAGAAGCAGCGACCATGACCCGTGTCCTTCACTTCGGTTGCCACCCCGGCTGCCATCAGGCGTCCTGTCCGCCCAAATCAGGCGGTAGCGCTTGTTGGGGGACACGGCTTGGTGGCCAATAAAATCGAGCGCGTCGATGCTGACAAGATTATGCCCGAACTCCTCGATTTCGAGACGGCCTGCGAGCGGAGGGGACGAAGTCTCATGTGCAGCTTCCCGCTTCGAGAAGAGCCGTTGAAAGAAGCCCGTCACGATTGCGCCCCTCGAGCGTTCAATTCGGCCTCCAGTGCGGCAATGGCCTCAATCACCGCGTCAAACTCGGGTGGTTCACCAAAGATCATCACGCTCATGGCACGATAGTCTTGCCGCAGATCGTCCACCATCGCGCCATCCGGGCACAGGGCAAATGTTGGTGGTTGCGCCGATGCCAGATCGAAATCGGGTCGATTGAAAAACATCCGGGCATGGGCGACGCAGTCTGCCCCGAGCGCAGCATCCTTCGTTGCCGCTTTCCCGCTGTCCGACTGGACCATGCGGAAGAGGTCGTAATAGTGCCGCGAAATGCGCTGGCCGTTGCCGCGTAACTGTCCGCGAATGTCGTACCATCGGCGCAGACCGTGAAGGATCACGACCTTGTCCCAGAAAGTCCGCTCCGCATCGACCACGGTGATCCCTGGCACCGCTAGGTCGAACCCCGGAACATCGGCGTCAATATAGGGCGTGATCGTCCGCACCGAATTTGGATCAAGCGCTGACTTGGCACCGGATTCGATTTTAACCGACTTGGCGATGTAGGCGTCTGTCGGCGTGACACTGGGATAGCCAAGCAGCAATGTCTGCCGGTCATGGGCATCGGCTTTTACGGTAATGACCTCTTTTCCAAGTCCGGCGCGCGCGCATGCTTCGGCACAGATAGTCGCCAGACGTTCTGCAAGCGGGCCGTTGATATAGGCTTCACAGGCCTCCTTGATCGCATCCAAGGCTGCACTGCGCTTTTTCCCGCTCAACGCAGCGAGTTCATCGACCGACGCCGGAATCCCGAGATCGTCGCGGAAGACCGTGACGTCGATATCTTCCGAAAAGCGCTGGATCAACCCGAAAGCCTTGGAAAGCGACGTGCCGCCCTTGAATAGCAGACGGGGGCCGCCGCCCAGCCCGTTGAACAGGGCGTCGAGCGTCCAGCATACCCAGAAGTCTTTTTCCACATTCTGCGGGGTCGTACCAAGGCGCTGGGCTGTTGCTGCGAACAGGCCACTTCGGGTCTGCGCCTCTGCGCGCAGGATTTCGTCAAAGGCGGCATTCATTCTGTGGATGCTTTATCGGCGATGAGTGGCCGCAGCATATCCTGCATCCAGGCCGGAAGTGTCGTCATTCCATCGGCAAGATCGTCCCGCAGGTCTGCCCCGTGCACGGGATCAGCCAGCAGACTGGTCAGACGTTGGCGCCATTGGCCATCGTCGTCTCCCGGCATCGTGTCGCGCAGCCAGTGGAGGGCTTGGACGACGCGCATGGCGGGGCGACCCGCCCAATGGAGTTTGCTAGCAGCCGTGTGCTTGAACGTGATGGCGAGATTGCCGAGCTTGATCGACTTGGGCCGGGCTTCGCTGTGCACGACGATTTTTGCCGGCACGGCATTGGTGAAGCCGAGATCGTTGGCGGCGGTCATACCGTCAACCAGCACGCGGATCTGGTCGCGCCGTGCAACGGCGTCGATGACTGCCCTTGGATCGGGAGCGCTTTGTTGCTGGGTCAGACTGTTGAACTGCGGCTTGTCATAGAGACCACGGTCGATCCGCCGCAATTCACCCCATTTGACGCGGCGCTGGAGCGTCTTGTCTACCGCGTCGCGTCCGCCAAGATCGAGGAAATCCGTGGGCGTCCAGACAGCCCCCGCCAGGCCTTGGTCGATGCGGTCGAGGATGAGGGCTTTGAGGCGAGGTGACGAGGTGTCCATGTCCGAAATTTGTATCACAATTTCGGACATTGTCCATTCCGAAGTGTCCGAAGAATGTAGACATATTTCGGACAAGTCGACGCAGGGCTTGGTGCATCTGACCGTGAGGCCCAATTCGAAAGCCTATCCAAATCTTCTAGTTCAGCCCGCACACGACCCTTGAGCACTTCAAGCACAGCCGATCGAGCAACGCCTCCACAGGAAGTCAGCCCCGTCGCATTGAGACCATGGAAATAACGCGGGTAGGACATGATGCAGGTGGCTGTTTCATCAAAAACCCGAAATCATTGACCTGCCGTGGTACTGTGTTGACCGCAAGAGGCTGGCCAACAGAAACCTGGGTGGCACCTTGCCGGACGATCCCGGTCGAAGGATCGAAACGCGCAGTTTGATTGAACAGCGCGAGGGCCGGGCCGTCATCGGTGTTCACCACCAAGCATCCATCCACGATTGCCAAACGTCCGGTAGTAAGAACATCAATGATCGCTCCTCGTTCTGGCACGGCGCGCAATCGTGCCACGAAAATCGGTTCAGATGGCACGGTATCATTGGAAGTAGGACGAATAAGGGTTGCCGTGGGCGCAGTGGCAGGTGGCGCAGGATGCGGGATTGTGCCGCTCGCCGGTGCCGGCGAATCAACGTCGGCAGTGGCAGCTGATTGTGAATAGGACTTGACGACCGACCCGGCAGCATCCGGTTCAGATTCTCGATTGTTCGGCGTGCAGGCAACTGCTGCCAAAAGCCCAATCATCAGGGCAATGATCGCCGCACTTCGCATGAATAAAACTCCAAAACTCAATGGCAGCGCCATCGAAGAAAAGGTCGTTCTCTAAGCCGGAGCGGCGGCGATGTCTCCGCCCCCCCATTCTCGCGCGCACGCGGAACACCAGTTGGAACCGCAGGCCCAGTTCCGATGAAGCGTTGCGACGCGGACTACCGCGTCGTTACCGCATCGCGTGTCCCGTAAACGAAGCCGACGTTCAAAAACCTTATTACAGGAGTTCTCTCGCCAGCGAGCGTTATGACGGGGTAGGACGCGTGCGTGAGCCGCACAAAACTACATGCCTTCCCGTCGAGTGAAACATCCTTTGTCGACTTGACAATATGACAGGCTTCGATTTCACCGTTTGCGCGATAAGCTACTGCCACGGATGCAAATTTCTTGGACTTCCGCGATAGAGTTGGTGCCTCAATCACATAATCGGGTGCTTCAAACCATTCAGAAGAGCCTGATGCCGTCGGCTTCCAAACCAAGCGCTCACGGATCACCGAGGGCACGGCATTGCCTAGAGCATCTTTAGCTGGGTTGAATTTGGCTTTCGCAATGACCGCCTGGCAAACACGCCCGTCAATGCTATCAACTCCACTGCGAACGACGACTTCGCACCTGATTGCCCGACCTTTATCATCGATCAAAATGTCAAATGTAGTTGTGGCCGTCCGTTCAACGCCGGAGAAATTGTTCGCTTCGAACCACTGTTCTGGAGCGACGATTGGCTTGGGTTTGGTCGGCAGGACTAATGCTGCCGCAGCACTCATAAACAACAAAGCGTAGGCTATCATGACAGCAGTATTCCTTCGGATTTTTCTGTTTGCGACCCGAAGGTAAACTTTCGATCCATCGGTCCATTTGACGTTAGAAATATACTAACTCATTTCAATCCAATTATTTGTATTGACGGTTACAACATAAATTCATGCCTGCCCGGAAACTCAAAGACTAAGTTTGGGCGGCACATAGGGTTGGACCGGTCTTTGTGCACCTCCAGGAAGTGAACATTCATCGAAATATGTCCTGTCGACACGGAGTTACGAGCCCGCATTCGTCACCGACCTCACCGAACTAACCTAGAACTTTTAGCCAGGTTAAGGGGAATGCCTTCCCCTGAGCCGGAGCCGCTGCGCCGTCTCCGGCTACCCCATCTGCGGGGATACCCCGCAGCGCCCCGAGAATCGGAGCGGGGCTGATGACGCGCTCTGTCCCGCAGGCCCTTCGAACCTGCTCCTGAGGGCGCGGCGTTCAACTAGAATGGCCCCGCACGCACTCTGAACCGGCGGTCATGGTGTCATGTGCAGGAGGAAAGCCGACAAGCCCCGGCTTTCCGCCTGCACGAGCAGGTGAGCGACCTCGCTTCCTTTCAGGGTGCGGTTTTTTGTGCTGCGTAATCTCGCTGGTCGCTCGGGCGACGTGAAGCATGGGTAGGTGAGAGTCAGAGGCTGGCGGGCTTCGCTGTGACGGGTTGAGGGTCGAGAGAGAGGCTCCCGGCCGCCCGTCGTGGAGGTTTTCCCATGAATATGCAGGTTCCAGGTGCCCGCCGCGAAGTCAGCGGCGGCTACAAGGTCGATGTGTCGCGCGGGACACGGGTCGGGCGGGTTTCGTCTGAGTGGTTCTCGCGGCCCGATGACGAACGATTCCTCTCGCTCGGCGATCTGGCCAGCGCGGTGCGCGGCCGTTCCGAGCGCAGCCGGACCCGTGTGGTTGAAACCGCGCTCATCCATGTCGAAGCGAACCGCAACGATCCCGAAAGCCTGGCGCTGATCCTGCCCGGTGCCGATGCACCAGTCACGCCCACCCACTGGAGCTTCGGCCAGCTGGCAAGCCAGGTCGGAGCGCCCGCCGCCTATCTGCGCCAACTGCCCGCGCCGCTGGCCGCGATCAATCTGCAATACGGCCTGACTTCGCACCGTGCCGAACAGATCAAGACGCTGGAGACGGACAATCCTGCTTCTGGGGGCTGGCTGGAACTGCGCGCAGTGACCGGTCCCGACTATGGCCGCATCTACGATCACGAACTCGTCGAAGCCGTGCAGAAGATCGCCGGCGACGGAACGGGCGATACCCGCTGGAAAGTGCCCGGCGTGCTCGACTGGTCGACCGGCGTCTACAATCCCCGTGTCGACATCACCCGCGACACAACAACGCTTTATGCTTCGGACCGGGACGTGTTCCTGTTCCTGGTCGACGATCTCAACCCCATCGAAGCAGGCCGATTGCCGGACGGATCGCCCGATCTCTACTTCCGGGGCTTCTACTGCTGGAACTCCGAGGTCGGGGCCAAGACGCTCGGCATGGCAAGCTTTTACCTGCGCGCGGTCTGCCAGAACCGGAATCTCTGGGGTGTCGAGGACTTCGAGGAAATTAGCATCCGGCACAGCAAATATGCCGCCAACCGCTTCGCCCACGAAGCGGCACCAGCCTTGGAGGGCTTCGCGAACTCGTCGCCGCAGCCCTTCATCAATGGCATCAAGGCAGCCCGGGAGCGGATCGTAGCGCGAACCGACGAGGACCGCAGCGACTTCCTGCGGTCACGCGGCTTCTCCAAAGCCGAAACCGGCAAGATCATCGAAGCGGTGCTGGCCGAAGAAGGCCGCCCGCCCGAATCGATCTTCGACTTCGTGCAGGGCATCACCGCGCTCGCCCGCGACAAGCCCCACCAGGACGCCCGCCTCGATATGGAGGGCAAGGCGAAGAAGCTGCTCGACCGCGTCC
>JANPMA010000058.1:0-10614 GCA_031422595.1 Novosphingobium sp.
TTGCCGGGCAAGCAAATGGCGATCGACGCCGATCTGGCCGCTGGTCTGCTCACCGCCGACGAAGCCAAGGCCCGCCGCCGCGAAGTGGCGACCGAGGCCGATTTCTATGGCTCGATGGACGGTGCCAGCAAGTTCGTGAAGGGCGATGCGATCGCCGCGCTGCTGATCCTGGGGACCAACATCATTGCCGGTTTCGCGCTGGGGATGATCAGCCACGGGCTGTCGGCCGGCGATGCGGCCGAGAAATACGTGACTCTGGCGGTCGGCGATGCGCTGGTGGCGCAGGTTCCCGCGCTGCTGCTGTCGATTGCCGCGGCGGTGATCGTCACCCGCGTGTCCGATACCCGCGACCTGTCCGGTCAGATCGGCGGACAGCTCGCCAATCCCGCGACCTGGCTGCCGGTGGCGGTGATCCTCGGCGCGATCGGGATGATCCCGGCGATGCCGCAGACGGTGTTCCTGCCCGCCGCCGGACTGGCCGGCTGGCTGTGGCATGCGCTGAGCAAACGCGCCGCGCGGCCCGCGCCGGTAGTCTCCACCGAGCCGCCTGCCGACCCCGGACGGATCACCCTCGACGATGTCTCCGACCGTACCCTGGTGACGATCGAGCTCGGCTACGGCCTGATCCACCTGGTCGATGACAAGCGCGGTTCGCCGCTGGTGGCGCGGATCACCGGGGTCAGGAAACAGCTCAGCCAGCTGTTCGGATTCGTGGTCCCGCAGTTCCGCGTGCGCGACAGCCTCGACATGCCGCCGGGCGACTACCGGATCACATTGGGCGGAGTGGCATTGGGCGGCGGCACGGTCCGCGCCGACAAGGTGTTGGCGATCGACGCCGGTGATGTCCGCGATTTCGGTAAGCTGCCGGGCGAGCAGACCCGCGATCCCAGCTTCGGCTGTCCGGCGGTGTGGATCGATCCGGCGCAGCGCGACCTGGCGATCGCCGAGGGTTATCTGACTGTCGATGCCAGCACGGTGATCGCGACCCAGCTCAACCAGCTTTTGGGCGAACGCGCCCCGGCATTGTTCGGGCCCGACGAACTCAAGGCGATCCTCGATGCGGTCAAGGAGCACTCGGCCGGCCTGGTCGAAGCCGTCCACCCCGCGCCGCTCTCGCTCGCCGCGCTGACCCGTCTGTTCCGGGCCTTGCTCGAGGATGGATTGCCGATCGGTCACCCGCTGCCGATCCTGTCCGCGTTGGCCCAGGCGGTGCAGCAAAGCCAGGACCACGACCGGCTGGTCGAGCTGGCCCGGGCAGAGCTTGGGACCCTGATCGTCGGGCGGATTTGCGCCCCGGGCGAGCGGTTGCCGGTGCTGACGCTTGACGCCCAGCTTGAGGCCGCAATCGTCCAGGGCCTCAGCGACCCATCAACTGGCCAGCCGGTGATCGAACCCGATCTTGCCCGCAACATCGGCGAGCGCGTCGCCGAACTGGTGGCCGAGCGCGGCCCCGGCGCGCAGCCGCTGGCGCTGATCGTCCAGCCGCGCGCTCGCCGCGCGCTCGCCGCCCTGCTGCGGCTGCGCGCGCCCAGCTGCGCCGTGTTGTCGATCGCCGAACTGCCCCCCGCCCAGCCGATCGAAGTGGTGGCGGTGATCGGCGCCCCGGCGCTGCCCCAGCCTTCCAGCATCCCCGAACCTGAAAGTGAATTCGCATGATCCACGACCAGAAGAGTCTTTCTGCGGCCGAGGCCTATCGCGGCGACCAAGCCGAGCGAATCCGCCGCTTTGTGCCGATGGTCCGGCGCCTCGCCTGGCACGTCCACGGCGGCGGCCGCCAGGGGATCGAGCTGGAAGACCTGATGCAGGCCGGGATGGTCGCGCTGACCGAGGCCGCGCAGAAGCACGCCGGGCCGACCGAGGACGGCTTTGCCGCCTATGCCAAGTTGCGCGTGCGCGGGGCGATGGTCGACCTGATCCGCCGCCATGTGCCGCTCAGCCGGGGCGCTGTGGAGCGCCGCCGCCAGCTGCGTGAAATGGAAACCACCTTGCGCGGCCAATTGGGGCGTGATCCGTTGGGCCACGAATTGGCCGCCGCAATGGGGCTGGATGAGAACGAGCTTGGGGCGCTGCGCCACGCCAGCGAACCGCTCCGCTTCGAATCGATCGACCAGGCCTATTCCGATGCCGACATGGCCTTTGCCGACGAGCGGCCCGACAGTTTCGCACTACTGGCCGACGAGGAACTGCGCGGGGCCGTGGCCGCGGCGATCGCCGAGCTGCCCGAGCGGCTGCAACTGGTGATCCAGCTGTACTTCGTCGAGGAACTGAATCTGGCCGAGATTGCCGAGGCGCTGCAAGTCTCGGTTCCGCGGGTGCATCAACTCAAAGCCCAGGCGCTCGACAAACTGCGCGCCGCACTGGAAGGGCTGGCCGACGTCATCTGACTTGCACTTTGACCCCGCGAGGGCCAAGGCAACTTCATGTCCGCCTGCGATACCTGCGTCGTGCGAAACCGTGCGATCTGCGCTGCCCTGGATACGGAGGAGCTAAAGGCGCTCAACGCCATTGGCCGCCGCCGGATGCTGGAGCCGGGCGAATCGCTGATGTGGGAAGGCGAGGATTCGGTCCTGGTCGCCAATGTCGTCGATGGTGTGCTCAAGCTTTCGACCGGGACCGAGGATGGGCGCGAGCAGATCGTCGGGGTGGTCTACCCGTCCGATTTCATCGGCCGCCCGTTCGGATCGACCAGCGGCCACGGGGTTACCGCGCTGACCCAGGCGAAAGTCTGCGTGTTCAGCCGCCGTGATTTCGATGCCTTTGCCCGCGAGCATCCAGCGCTGGAGCACAAGCTGCTGCAGCGGACCCTGGCTGAGCTCGACCGCACGCGGCGCTGGATGCTGCTGCTTGGCCGCAAGTCGGCCAGCGAAAAGCTTGCCAGCTTCCTGCTCGAGATGTCCGAACGGCTGGTCCAGCCGGGCTGCGACACGATGGTGGAGACGCCGCTGCGGCGCTTTGCACTGCCGTTTTCGCGCCAGCAGGTCGCCGACGTGCTGGGGCTGACGATCGAGACGGTCAGCCGTCAGTTCACCCGGCTCAAGGCCGATGGCCTGATCGACCTGCCCTCGCGGCGAGAGGTCGTGATCCTCGACCGCGCAGGGCTGATGGCCGAAGCGGGATAGACCTCACCGCAGCCTGCCCAAACACAAGAAGGGCCGGCGACCGCCTGCGAAAGCTGATCTGCCGACCCTACCCGTTCCGCTGAATTTGGGGGGACAGCGGAAAACCTGGCGGCTCAGAACCTGAAGTAGAGCCAGCCCGAGACCAGCCAGGGATCCAGCTTGTGCTCGGTTCCCAAGGACACTGTGCTTCCGGCACAGAACTTGGCGGTGGTGTTCATCCAGTACTTCTTGGCTTCGAGGCTGGCGTTCAGGTTCTTCAGCTTTCCCTCATTGTGCGCCGCAGCGGCCGCCCAATGCGGCCCAGGGTACTTGCGGCGTCGGCTTGCCTTTGCCCCCATGCTGCAAGTGCAAACATTGATCCCGCGCAAATTTCGGCAGTTTTCTGCGATATCTTGCAATGCAATGCGCAATTTGATCCCGATCAATGCCGCGCTGCGGCGGGCGGGTGAAAGGCGAAGGTGACAGTCACAACGGCTGCTGCTCATTCAGCCCATGCCTGAGGGGGGAACAGACTCATGGAATCCTTGGTAGCCCGCGCCGGCCTGTGGTTGGTCGCGCTTCTCTTTGCCATTTTCATGTTCGTCAACGCGGTCGACACCGGGTTTGCTGTGCATATGGTGGTCTTCGCCCTGGCGGCGCTGGCCGGGCTGGTGGTCAGCCTGACCAAGTCCGACTACAAGGCGCTTGTCACTGGCGCCGCGCCGCCGCCCGACCAGTCGCGCTATGACGACGATCTGGTCCGCACCGGCGTAATCCTGACCACCTTCTGGGGCTGCGTCGGGTTCCTGGTGGGGCTCTACATAGCGCTTCAACTGGCTTTCCCGGCGCTCAACCTGGGGTTTGAATACACCACCTTCGGTCGCCTGCGGCCGCTGCACACCTCGGCGGTGATTTTCGCCTTCGGGGGAACCGCGCTGATCACCACCAGTTTCTACATCGTCCAGCGCACCTGCCGCGCTCGCCTGGCCCTGCCAAGTCTCGCCCGGTTCGTGTTCTGGGGCTACCAGCTGTTCATCGTGCTGGCCGCGACCGGCTATTTGCTGGGGGTAACCCAGAGCAAGGAATATGCCGAGCCCGAATGGTATGTCGATTTGTGGTTGACGCTGGTCTGGGTGGCGTACCTGGCGGTCTTCGTCCTGACGATCATGAAGCGCAAGGAACCCCACATCTATGTGGCCAACTGGTTCTTCCTGAGCTTCATCATCACCGTGGCGATGCTGCACCTGGTCAACAACGCCGACATGCCGGTCAGCCCGTTCGGTTCGAAGAGCTATCCGCTCTGGGCCGGGGTCCAGGGCGCGCTGGTGCAATGGTGGTACGGCCACAACGCGGTGGGCTTTTTCCTGACCGCCGGCTTCCTGGCGATGATGTACTACTTCGTGCCCAAGCAGGCCGAACGCCCGATCTACAGCTACCGGCTGTCGATTCTGCACTTCTGGTCGCTGATCTTCCTCTATATCTGGGCGGGTCCGCACCACTTGCACTATACCGCGCTGCCCGACTGGGCGCAGACGCTGGGCATGGTGTTCTCGGTGATGCTGTGGATGCCGAGCTGGGGCGGGATGATCAACGGGCTGATGACGCTGAACGGCGTCTGGGACAAGGTCCGCACCGATCCAATCATCCGCATGATGGTGCTGAGCCTGGCCTTCTACGGCATGTCGACCTTCGAAGGGCCGATGATGTCGATCAAGTCGGTCAACTCGCTCTCGCATTATACCGACTGGACGATCGGCCACGTGCACTCGGGCGCGCTGGGCTGGAATGGGATGATCACTTTCGCGGCGATCTACTACCTGACCCCGCGGCTGTGGAGCCGGACCCGGATCTATTCGCAGCGGATGATCAACTGGCACTTCTGGCTGGCGACCGCAGGGATCGTTTTCTACGCCTCGGCGATGTGGGTCACGGGGATCATGGAAGGCCTGATGTGGCGCGAATACGGCGCCGACGGCTACCTGGTGAACAGCTTCGCCGAAACCGTGGCGGCCAAGCACCCGATGTACCTGCTGCGGGCCTTTGGCGGGGTGCTCTACCTCTCCGGCGCGCTGATCATGGCCTTCAACGTGTGGCAGACCATTGCCGGCAAGCTCCGCCAGGAGGAGCCGCTGCGCGCAGCTGCCTATGACCCGAACGCCGACCGTCCGCTTGTCGCGACGCCGGCCGAATAGAGGGGGGATTTCACATGTCTGACCACACCAACAAGGACCCCTACTTCCGCCACAAGAAGATCGAGAAGAATGTCGCACTGATGGGCGTGCTGGCCTTCGGCGCGGTGATCGTGGGCGGGATCGTGGAAATCGCTCCGCTGTTCTGGATCGACAACACGATCGAGAAAGTCGCCGGGGTCCGCCCCTACACCCCGCTCGAACAGGCCGGGCGCGACATCTATGTCCGTGAAGGCTGCTATGTCTGCCACAGCCAGATGATCCGTCCGTTCCGCGACGAGGTCGAACGCTATGGCCACTACAGCCTGGCGGCCGAATCGATGTATGACCATCCGTTCCAGTGGGGCTCGAAGCGGACCGGGCCGGATCTGGCCCGCGTCGGGCTCAAGTACTCGGACGAATGGCACGTCCAGCACCTGACCAACCCGCAATCGGTGGTGCCCGAATCGGTGATGCCGCAATATGCCTTCCTGGCGACCCGTGATCTGGATGCGGGCGATATGACCGCCACCCTGATCGCGCTCAACCGGGTGGGTGTGCCATACACCAAGACTGATCTTGAAAAGGCGGACGACGACCTGAAGACCCAGGCCGATCCGATGGCCGATCCCAGCGATCTGCAAAAGCGTTATCCCAAGGCCCAGGTCCGCGATTTCGATGGAAATCCCGATCGCCTGACCGAAATGGATGCGCTGGTGGCTTACCTGCAGGTGCTCGGCACGATGGTCGATGTGAATGCGGCCGCGGCGCAAGAAGATCTGGCCAAGGTGAAGGGGCGGTGACCGCGCATTCGACATATGAGACGCTGCGGCATTTTGCCGACAGCTGGGGGCTGGCCGCAATGGTTGTGACCTTCCTGGTTCTGGGGCTCTGGCCGTTCCGGCCAGGCGCCAGGGAAGACAACGAAGCGGCGGCGAGCATGATTTTCAAGGATGACGACAATGGCGAGCGATAAACAATTGCCGGCCTCCGCCGGCCGTCGCATCGACGAGCCGACCGGCGTGGAAACCGTCGGTCACGAATGGGACGGCATCGAGGAGCTGAACAATCCCCTGCCGCGCTGGTGGGTGATCACGTTCTGGATCACGGTGGTGTTCGCGCTGGCCTATGTGGTGGTCTATCCGGCTATCCCAATGCTGAGCAAGGGCACTGAGGGGCTGTGGGGCTGGTCAAGCCGCGGGCAATTGGCCGATGAGATGGCCAAGGTCCAGGCGGACCGCAAGCCGATGCTCGACGCGATCGGCGCAATGGGGGTCGAACAGATCGCCGGCGATCCCAAGCTGCTGGCCCAGGCCAAGGCCGGCGGCGCGGCGGCGTTCAAGCAGAACTGCGCGCAGTGCCACGGCTCGGGCGGCAAGGGGGCGCTGGGCTATCCCAACCTGACCGACCGTGACTGGCTGTGGGGCGGCAGCGCCCAGGAGATTGAAGTGACGCTGGTCAACGGCATTCGCGCGCCGGGTGCGGCCTCCACCCGCACCAGCCTGATGCCCAGCTTCGGCAAGGACGGGATCCTCCAGGCCGGGCAGATCGGCGATACCGCGGCCTATGTGCTGTCGCTGTCGGGCAAGCACCCCAGCGTTGCGGCGGCCCAGCGCGGCGCGGCGATGTTTGCCGCCAATTGCGTGACCTGCCACTCCGCCGACGGCAAGGGCCTGCGCGCATTTGGCGCACCCAACCTGACCGATGCGGTCTGGCTCTATGGCGGCAGCCGCGATGCTGTTGTCGGCAGCATCTCCAAGGCGCATGCAGGCGTAATGCCGGCTTGGGGCAGCAAGCTTGATGCGGCAACGATCAAGATGCTGGCGGTCTATGTCCACTCGCTGGGGGGCGGCGAACAATTTGCGGCGACCCCCGCAGCTGCCGCTCCTCCAGCGGATGGTAGTGGAAATGCCAAGCCCTGATCCCAAGCCTCCGGCACCAGTTCTTTACGAGAAGCGCAAGGCAATCTTCCCCAAAGCGGTAGACGGCCGCTTCCGCCGCTTCAAATGGCTGGTGATGGCGCTCACCCTTGGGGTCTATTACATCACGCCCTGGCTGCGCTGGGATCGCGGGCCCTATGTTCCAAACCAGGCAGTGCTGGTCGATCTGGCCCACCGCCGGTTCTACATGTTCGGGATCGAGATCTGGCCGCAGGAATTCTATTTCGTCGCGGGCCTCTTGATCATGGCCGGGATCGGCCTGTTCGTGATCACCAGCGCGGTCGGCCGCGCGTGGTGCGGCTATTCGTGCCCGCAGACGGTCTGGACCGACCTGTTCCAGCATGTCGACCGGCTGATCGATGGCGACCGCAATGCGCAAGTGCGCTTGCAGGACGCGCCCTGGGGGCCGGCCAAGGTCGCAAGGCGCGCGTTCAAATGGTCGATCTATCTGGTCATCAGCTTTTGGACCGGCGGCGCCTGGATCATGTACTTCGCCGATGCGCCCACCCTGACGATCGATTTCTGGACCGGGCAGGCGGCGGGCGTGGCCTATGCGACCGTTGCGGTGCTGACCGCGATCACTTTCCTGTTCGGCGGCTTCATGCGCGAGCAAGTGTGCATCTACATGTGCCCTTGGCCGCGGATCCAGACCGCAATGCTCGATGAAAAGAGCCTGATCGTCACTTACAAGGACTGGCGCGGCGAACCGCGCGGCAGCGCCAAGACCAAGGAAAAGAACCCCAGCGGGGTGGGGGACTGCGTCGATTGCAACCAGTGCGTCAACGTCTGCCCGACTGGCTATGACATCCGTAATGGCCCCGATATCGCCTGCATCACCTGTGCGCTGTGCATCGATGCCTGCGATCAGGTGATGACCCAGCTGGGCCGCCCGCGCGGGCTGATCGACTATGCCACGCTCGACGATTGCAAGCTTGAGCGCGAGGGCCATGCCCCGCGCCCGGTCAGCAAGGCGCTGTTCCACACCCGCACGCTGATCTACGTCGGGGTGTGGAGCGCGATCGGTTTTGCCCTGCTGTTCGCGCTGGGTTCTCGCAGCCGCATCGACATTTCGGTCCAGAAGGACCGCAACCCGCCCTATACGATCGAACCCGATGGCGCGGTGCGCAACGATTACACGCTCAAGCTGCTCAACATGGAAGGCCGCCCGCGGCCGATGCGGATTGCCCTTGAAGGGCTGCCCGGCGGGCTGATGTGGACCGATGACATCTCCCAGGAAAAGGCCGCGCCGGTGCTAGACGTGACTGTTGGCGCCGATCAGATAGAGCCCGTACGCGTCTATGTGATCGCCCCGGCCAATGCCACGCAGCGCCAGATCCGCTTTGTGCTCAAGGCAACCGATGCCGAAGGCGGCGGCGATGTCAGCGAAAACCGGTTCGACGCACCCGGCGGTGACGAAGGGGAGAAGAACTGATGCGCGCCTTCACCAAGGGGCCGTTCACCGGCAAGCATATCACCGTGATCCTGGTCGCCTTCTTCGGCGTGGTGATCGCGGTCAACCTGATCATGGCGCGGGCCGCCAGCCGGACCTTTGGCGGGGTGGTGGTCGAGAACTCGTACGTCGCCAGCCAGCACTATAACAAGTGGCTGGATCAAGCGGCCCGGCAGAAGGCGCTGGGCTGGGCCGCCAAAGTCAACCGCACCGCGACAGGCAAAGTGGCGATCGTGATGACCGGCGCCCCGGCCAGCGGCCTGACGCTGAGCGCCCTGGCCCGGCATCCGCTCGGCCGCCTGCCCGACCAGGCGCTGACTTTCCAGCGCCAGGTCGACGGCAGCTTCGTCGCCCAGCAAGACCTTTTGGCCGGGCGCTGGAAGCTGCGGATCGAGGCCGAGGCCGAAGGCAAGCACTGGCGCGAGGAACAGGACTTCCGGTGAGCACCCCGGCTCGCCAGCAGGCCGATGCAGGCCTGACGACGACCGTTCTGGTCGTGCCGGGGATGCATTGCGCCGGCTGCATGGCCAAGGTCGAACGCGCGCTTGGCGCGCTGGACGGGGTCAGCGCCGCCCGGGTCAACCTGACCGCGCGGCAAGTGCGGGTCGATCACGGGTCCGCCGTGTCCCTGCCCAGACTGGTCGAGGCCTTGCAGGCGGTAGGCTTTCCCAGCCAGCCGCGCGGCGAAGAGCTCGCGCCGCCACCCTCGGCGGTTAAGCCCTTGCTCCCGCCGCTCGCGGTAGCGGGGTTCGCCTGCATGAACGTGATGCTGCTGTCGGTCAGCATCTGGTCGGGGGCCGAAGGGGCGACCAAGGAACTGTTTCACTGGCTCTCCGCCGCGATCGGGGTTCCGGCGATCGCCTATGCCGGCCTGCCGTTCTTCCGCTCGGCCTGGAGTGCGCTCAAGCAGCGCACCACCAATATGGACGTGCCGATCTCGATCGGGGTCACTCTGGCGACCGCGCTCTCGCTTTATGAAACGATGAACCACGGCGAGGATGCCTGGTTCGATGGCACCTTGATGCTGCTGCTGTTCCTGCTGGCGGGCCGCGCGCTCGATGCAGGCATGCGCGATCGCGCGCGCGCCGGGGTCGATGCGCTGCTGCGTCAGGCAGCTCCCGGCGCAATGGTCGTAGCGAAGGACGGGGGACTGGAGTGGCTGCCTTCGGCCGACCTCGTCCCCGGCATGCTGATGCGCCTCGCGGCGGGCGAACGGCTGGCCGCCGATGGCGAAATGGTCAGCGGCCAGACCAGCTTCGACCAGTCGCTGCTGACCGGCGAAAGCGCGCCGGTCCATGCCGCGGCGGGCGACGGCGTGCTGGCCGGAACGCTCAATCTGGAGAACCCGGTCGATGTGCGGGTGACCGCAGCGGGGTCGGGCACCACGCTGGCTGAAATCGCCCGGCTGATGGAGGCCTCTGGCCAGGTCCGCTCGGCCTATGTCCGGATCGCCGATCGTGCCTCGCGGCTCTATGCGCCGGCCGTGCACAGTCTGGCCGCGCTGACCTTTGCCGGGTGGATGGTGGCCGGGGCCGGGGTCCACCAGTCGCTGGTCTATGCCATCGCGGTGCTGATCATCACTTGCCCATGCGCACTGGGGCTGGCGGTGCCGGTGGCGCAAGTGGTGGCCTGTTCGGCGCTGATGCGGCGCGGGGTGATGGTCAAGGACGGCGCTGCGCTCGAACGGATCGCCGAGGTGACCCGCGCGCTGCTCGACAAGACCGGCACACTGACGCTGGGCCGTCCATTGCCCGACCCGGTCACCATTTCGGCGCTGCCCGAAGACGCCGCTGCAGTGGCTTTGGGGCTTGCTTCGCACAGCCGCCACCCGCTGTCGCGCGCCTTGGTTGAGGCACTGGTGGCGCGCGGGGTGAAAGCAGCCGAGATCACCCAGGTGAACGAAGAAGCAGGGCAGGGCGTTTCCGGCCTGTGGCAGGGCCGCAAGGTTCAGCTTCGCC
>JANPMA010000059.1:0-7687 GCA_031422595.1 Novosphingobium sp.
GGCTCCGCCTGAGCGGGAACAAAGGGACCTCTCAAACCCGCTCAGGCTGAGCCTGTCGAAGCCCCCTCGATTTCAGCAATCCGCCAGCTTCAGGATATGCGCCCATTCCTCGGGCTTCACCGTGCTCACCGAAAGCCGGAACTTGGTCAGCAGGTCCATGTCCGCCAGCGCCGGATCGCCCTTGATTTCCTTCAAGGTCACCGTGCGTTTGAGCTTGCGTACCGGCTTGACCTTGACCGATGTCCAGCGCCCTGTGTCATCGGTCGGGTCCTGAAACCCTTCCGCAGTTACTTCAGCAATTCCAAAGATCTCCACCCCGATATTCGAGTGATAGAAGAACACCAGATCACCCTTCTTCATCGCCCGCAGGTGCAACCGCGCGGTGTAATTTCGTACGCCGTCCCAGGTGCCCTCGCCTTCGGCCACCAGATCGTCCCAGCCATAGACGTCGGGTTCGCTTTTCATCAGCCAATAGCTCTTGATTTTGGTCATGCCAGAACTCGCCAAACGGGGTATGGCGGGGCATTGCATCAGAATCTCCAAGGCGTCCACTATGTCACTCACTCAAATCCCCGTCCTGTCGCTCAATCTTCCCAAGGCCGAGTTTGCCCAGTTGATTGGAGAGAGCTTCCGCACCTTCGGCTTTGCCATGGTCAGGGACTTCCCGATCGACCGCGCGCTGATCGACCGGGCGATGGACATGTCGAAACAGTTCTTCGCCTTGCCCGAGGAGGAGAAGCGCAGCTACCATAACGCCGCAATCGCCGGGGCGCGGGGCTATACCCCGTTCGGGACCGAGATCGCCAAGGACGCCAAGGTCCACGACCTCAAGGAATTCTGGCATGTCGGCCGCGACCTGCCCGAGGGCAGCCCCTTGGCCGATGCCTCAATGCCGCCCAACGTCTGGCCCGAACGCCCCGAAGGCTTTCAGGACCTGTTTTCAGAGCTTTACCGCCAGTACGATGCCACGGGGGCCAAGATCCTTTCCGCCATCGCGCTCTATTTGGGGCTGGACGAGCATTGGTTTGATGACGGCATCGAAGATGGCAATTCGGTGATGCGGCTGCTGCACTACCCGCCGATCGAAAACCTGGAAGGCGAAGCGATTCGCGCCGGGGCGCACGGCGATATCAACCTGATCACACTGCTGCTGGGGGCCGAGGAAGCGGGTCTTGAACTGCTGTTCCAGGGCAAGCAATGGATCTCCGCCTCGCCGCCTGAAGGCGCGATGGTGATCAACTGCGGCGACATGCTGGAGCGGTTGACCAATCATTATCTGCCTTCGACCATTCACCGGGTTCGCAACCCCAGCCCAGAACGCGCGCGTTTCAGCCGTTTTTCGATGCCCTACTTCCTCCACCTGCGCAGCGATTTCGTGATCAAGACGCTGCCGCAGTGCATCACGGCGGACAATCCGGATCGCTATCCCGAGCCGATCACTGCCGACCAGTTCCTGCAGCAGCGGCTGATCGAAATCGGGCTCAAGAAGCAAGGCGACGCAAGCTGAACAGGCTTTAACGCTATTTTCAGCCAATCCTGCGAATTTGCCCTGATCGCCGACAGGGGGCTTGCGGAATGGCATTTGCGCCAAAGTGGTTGAAGCGGTCGCGCAGCGACGACGACCGCCTGGGGAATTCCGGGCGCGATGTCATCACCTTGGGCGTTGCCATGGCAGCGATCCTGCTGTTCGTTGGCACCGGAGGCACGGTTCTGCCGCAAATCCTGCGCGCGATCGAAGGTCACGGGGTCGGCCCTGACCGCCTGTTGACCAATGCCTTGCTGCTCAACATCGCGCTGATCATCTTCGGCTGGCGGCGCTACCGCGAGCTGACCGGCGAAGTGGCCGAACGCCGCAACGCCGAGGAACAGGCCCGGATCCTGGCCGAACTCGACCCGCTGACCGCCTGCCTCAACCGCCGCTCGATCGGCCCGGAAGCCGAAAAGCTCGCAGCCCGCGCTGCCGCGCGCGGCGAAGCAGTGGCCTTCGTGATGCTCGATCTCGACAAGTTCAAGCAGGTCAACGACGCCAACGGCCACGCCGCCGGTGATGCTCTGCTGAGCGAAAGTGCGGTGCGCATTCGCGCAATTCTGGGCGAAAGCGGCCTTCTGGCCCGGCTGGGCGGTGACGAATTCGCCGTGGTCGTGGCCTATCCCCCAAGCCAGCCCGAGATGATCGAACGGCAAGTCGAATGCCTGATCGAAGCGGTGGCCAGGCCGGTCGAATTCAACGGACTCGAACTTGAAACCACCATTTCCGCGGGCATCAGCTGCAGCGAACCGGGCAGCGAAGCCTCTGCCCAGACCATGCTGCACAAGGCCGACATCGCGATGTACCAGGCCAAGCGCAATGGCCGGAACCGGCTTGCCTGGTTCGAGTCCAGCATGGAAAGCGAAGTACGGTTCCGCTCTCAACTGGAAACCGGGATCCGTCGCGGTATTCCGGCTGGCGAATTCGTGCCTTACTATGAAAAGCAGATCGATCTTGAAAGCGGCGAGATCGCCGGGTTCGAAATGCTGGCGCGGTGGAATTCGCCGCAGCTGGGGATCGTCAGCCCGGAAATCTTCATCCCGGTGGCCGAAGAGATCGGGCTGATCGGAGAGTTATCCGAAGCGCTGATCCGCCAAGCCTTGCAGGATGCCCGCGGCTGGAACCCCAAGCTGACTCTGTCGGTCAATATCTCGCCCGTCCAGCTGCGCGATCCGTGGTTCGCCCAACGCCTGCTCAAGATCCTGGTCGAAGCCAATTTCCCGCCCAGCCGGCTGGAAATCGAAGTGACCGAAAGCTGCCTGCATGAGAACATCGCGCTGGTTCATTCGCTGATCACCAGCCTGAAAAATCAGGGTGTAACGATCAGCCTGGACGATTTCGGGACCGGCTATTCCTCGCTCTCGCAGCTTCGCAGCCTGCCCTTCGACCGGATCAAGATCGACCGCAGCTTTGTGATCAATCTGATGGAAGACAAGGACAGCCAGACGATTGTTCAGTCGATCATTGCCCTTGCCGAAGGGCTCGGCCTGCCGATCACCGCCGAGGGGATCGAAAACGAAGAGGTGCTGGCCGAGCTGCGCCGCTATGGCAAGTTCAAGGGCCAGGGCTATTTCTACGGCTTTCCCAAACCGGCCCAGAGCACCGTGGCCGAACTGGCCCAGCTCGACCTGCTGCTCGAACCGCCTGCGCAGGCGCCAGCTGAGGCCCCGGCGCAGCCAAAGCGCCGCTCCGCCTAAATCACTTACCGGAAAGATCTACCCCCCAATCCAAAGTCCGACTGTCCTGAGCTTGTCGAAGGACTGTCTTTTCCTTCGAGCGCCACCGCACGAGGCACAAAGAAAAGGACAGTGCTTCGACAAGCTCAGCATAGACGGGTTTTGGGTTAGGTTTTGCGAGATTGCTCTAAGCTGGACGGCAAGCCCCGCGCGGCCTAGAGCGCGGCCATGCGCACCTCGTTCATCAAGATGCACGGTCTGGGCAACGACTTCGTCGTGCTCGACGCGCGCACCCAGCAGGTGCCGGCGATGACCACCGCCGTGGCAGCCGCGTTGGCCGACCGGCAGACCGGGATCGGCTGCGACCAGCTGATTGTTCTCGAACTTTCGGACAGCGCCGACCTTAGGATGCGGATTTTCAACCACGACGGCGGCGAGGTGGAAGCCTGCGGCAATGCCAGCCGCGCGGTTGGCTTGCTGCTGGGACGCAGCGCCCGAATCGAGACGCTGGGCGGGCTATTGCAGGTCGATCCCTCCGAGCGCGGAATAGCAGTCGATACGGGCGAGCCGCGCTTCGAGTGGGATCAGATCCCGCTGGCCTACCCGATGGACACGCATCACATGCCGGTCGCCTGGGACGGGCTCGACAATCCGACCGCGGTCAACGTCGGCAATCCGCACGTGGTGTTCTTCGTCGATGACAACCGCGCGGTCGAACTCGACCGGCTCGGGCCGGAAATCGAACACGACCCGCTGTTTCCTGAGCGCATCAACGTCAATGTCGCGACAATTGAAAGCCGCGACCGGATCCGTTTGCGCGTCTGGGAACGCGGAGTGGGCGAAACCCGCGCCTGCGGCACCGGCGCCTGCGCCACCGCGGTCGGCGCGATGCGGCGGGGCCTGGTTGAGCGCAAGGTCACAGTCGCGTTGCCCGGCGGCGAGCTGGTGATCGAATGGACTGCAGAGAATCGCATTCGCATGACTGGCCCAGCAAACGAGAGCTTCCGCGGCACATTCGAAAGCACCGACTTTGGCGGCTGAAGTCATTTCACTGGGCTGCCGGATGAACCTCTCCGAAAGCGAGTCGCTGCGCGCCTTGCTGGCCGGCGAGGACGACCTGGTGGTGGTCAACAGCTGCGCAGTCACGACCGAGGCGGTGCGCCAAACCCGCCAGGCGATCCGCCGTGCGAGGAGAGCTCGCCCCGATGCCCGCCTACTGGTCACCGGTTGCGCTGCCGAAGTGGAACGCGCAGCGCTCGCCGCGATGCCCGAAGTCGATGGTCTGATCGCCAATATGGCCAAGCTCGATCCGCGCGCCTGGAACGTCGCCCCTGCTCACGATAACCCGCTCACCCTGAGCCTGTCGAAGGGGCACACCCGAGCCTTCGTCGCGGTGCAGAACGGCTGCGACCATGCCTGTACCTTCTGTGTGATCCCCAGGGGACGCGGACCCAGTCGTTCTGTGCCTGTTGAAGGTGTCTTGAGTGACATCCATCGGCACCTCGATTGCGGCACCGCCGAGGTGGTGCTGACCGGCGTCGACCTGACCAGCTGGGGTCACGATCTGCCCGGCTCGCCCGGCCTTGGCACACTGGTTGAGGCGATCCTGACCCGCTTCCCTGCGCTTCCCCGCTTGCGCCTGTCCTCGCTCGACGGAATCGAAATTGATCCGCTGCTGTTCGAACTGCTGGCGAGCGAGGAGCGGGTCATGCCGCATCTCCACCTCTCGCTCCAGCATGGCCACGACCTGATCCTCAAGCGTATGAAAAGACGGCATTTGTGCAGTGACGCGGTCGACCTGGTGGCCAGGCTCAAGGCGCGTCGCCCCGAACTGGCGGTGGGCGCCGATCTGATCGCGGGGTTTCCGACCGAGACCGAGGAAGCCCACCGGGCCAACCTTGCGGTCATTGCCGAACTGGCCATCGTCCACGGCCATGTCTTCCCTTACTCCGCCCGCCCCGGCACCCCGGCAGCGCGGATGCCGCAAGTCGAGCCGCCAACGATCAAGGCCCGCGCCGCCCAGCTTCGGGCAGCAGTCGCGATCCAACGCGCGGAATGGCTGAAATCGCTGGTGGGCAAGCCGCTCACCATACTTGCAGAGCGCGACGGAACCGGCCATGCGCCGAACTTCGCAAGGGTGGCCTTGCCGCCCGGAACCCGCGCCGGAGAGCTCGTGACCCTTACCCCCACCCGCATTGTCGAAGGCCTGCTGGCATGAGTGGCGAGAGCTGGAGCGACCGCATTTTCGGCGGCTTCCGCAAGACTTCCGAGCGGCTGAGCGAAAACTTGTCAGGCATCACCGGCAAGACCAGGCTCGACGAGGGCCAGCTCGACGCGCTTGAGGACGCGCTGATCCTCTCCGACCTGGGCCCGCGCGCCGCGGCGCGGATCCGCGACAAGTTGGCCGCCGAACGGTTTGAACGCGGCGCCGACGAAACCGCGATCAAAGTTGCGGTGGCCGAGGAAATCGCCGCGATCCTGCGCCCGGTCGCCAAACCGATCGACGTGGTCGCCTTCCCGCGGCCGCAAGTGATCCTGGTGATCGGGGTCAACGGTTCGGGCAAGACCACCACCATTGCCAAGCTGGCGCACTATTTCCAGGAACTGGACTATGGCGTGATGCTGGCGGCGGGCGATACCTTCCGCGCTGCGGCGATTAGCCAGCTGGCGGTCTGGGCCGAGCGGGTCGGCGTGCCGATCGTGACCGGCCCCGAAGGCGGCGATCCTTCGGCGGTGGTGTTCGACGCAGTCAAGGAAGCCACCGCCAAGGGGATCGACGCGCTGATCGTCGACACTGCCGGGCGGCTCCAGAACAAGCGCGAGCTGATGGACGAACTGGCCAAGATCCGCCGCGTCCTTGGCCGGCTCAATCCCGAAGCCCCGCACGACGTGGTGCTGGTGCTTGACGCGACCAACGGGCAGAACGCGCTGCAACAGATCGAAATTTTCAAGGAGGTTGCCGGGGTGACCGGACTGATCATGACCAAACTGGACGGCACCGCGCGCGGCGGCGTACTGGTCGCCGCGGCGGAGCAATACGGCCTGGCGATCCACGCGATCGGGGTCGGCGAAACGCTCGACGACTTGCGTCCGTTCGACCCCGACCTGGTCGCGCGGGTAATCGCGGGAGTGGCGTGATGACCGGTGAACCCAAGCCTGCCGAAAAGCCCAAATCTGGCTGGCTCAATCTGGTGGTCGATTACGGCCCGGTGCTGGTATTCTTCCTGACCTATCGCCAGTTCTCGCCTTCGGGTCACAACGATCCCATCGGCGAGATGCTGGCCGTGGTCAAAAGCACCGGGGCCTTCATGGTTGCGGCGGTGGCGGCGGTGGTGGTTTCGCGTTGGCGACTGGGGCGTGTTTCGCCGATGCTGTGGCTTTCGACGCTGCTGATCGTCGGATTCGGCGGACTGACCATCCTGCTGCGCGATCCGATCTGGATCCAGATCAAGCCGACAGCGATCTACATGCTGTTCGGCACGGTTCTGTTGGTAGGCGTACGTCGCGGACAGGCCTATCTCAAATACCTGCTCGAGGCTGCGTTCGAAGGGCTGAGCGAGCAAGGCTGGCTCAAGCTGTCGCGCAATTGGGGGCTGTTCTTCTTTTTTCTGGCCCTGCTCAACGAGGGCCTGCGGCGCTACTACAACGTCGAGAATGGCAACTTTGGCACCTGGATCTCGATGAAGCTGTGGCTGTTCATGCCGCTGTCCTTCCTGTTCACTTTCACCCAGCTGCCGATGCTGCTGCGCCACGGGTTGCTGAAGGAAGCCGAGGAAGAGGTGATTGCCGATCCACCGCATGAGTGAAAACGCCTCGCAACAAGGGTGACAAGTGCACACAATCGCGCAATAGTGCTCACCGCTTGCCGCCGCAGCGGCGGGACAATTTTTTTCAAACCCAAGCTGATAACATTTAGGGGGAAGCAATGGCCAAGTTTTTCGGAAACCTGCACCTGGTGCTGCTGACCGGGTTCGTCCTCGCGTTCGCTGTTATGTGGCGCTTCGCCAATCCGGATGACAGCACTCTGCCAATGACGCTTGATGCCGTCATGCGCTGGCTACACGTGTTTTTCGGCATTGTCTGGATCGGGCTGCTCTACTACCTGAACTTCGTCCAGGTGCCGACTATGCCGGCGATCCCGGCCGAGCTGAAGGGCGGCGTGACCGGCTATATCGCTCCCAAGGTGTTGTTCTTCTTCCGCTATGGTGCGCTGCTGACCGTGATCACTGGTCTGGTTATCGCGTTCAAGGTTGGCTACCTGCACCGAGCAATGGCATTTCAGGGCGTGAATGATCGCGAAAACCTGATCGGCCTGGGCATGTGGTTGGCACTGATCATGGCCTTCAACGTGTGGTTCATCATCTGGCCCGCGCAAAAGAAGATCCTGGGCCTGGTTGAAGCCACGGCTGACGAAAAAGCCGCAGCCGCACCGCGCGCGCTGTTTGCCAGCCGCACCAACGTAATCCTGTCGCTGCCAATGCTC
>JANPMA010000060.1:0-3272 GCA_031422595.1 Novosphingobium sp.
CATCGCATTTCCTCTCGTCTGTTCACTGCGCATAGCACCACGGATTGCGCGATCCGTTCAAGTAGGGGCGCGCCAGACCCGCGGCAACCATGTCATCGGCGATCGATTGCACCGAACCATCGGCGCGCGCGCGCAGCAAGTGGCGCAGCTCGCGGCCGAACTGGTCGTGGACCGGCGGGTAGGGGCCAGCCAGCGTGAACGGCCCGGCGTTGACCATGGCGAGCAGCAGCTCGACCGAGGCATCGCCCTTGGCCTGTTCGTCCGGGCAGCGAGCGGGGTGAATCTCGGGCGCGTCGATCCCGATGATCCGCACTGCGCGGGCGCCCAGCTTGATCGTATCGCCATCGACCACGCAGTTCTCGGCGCGCTGTGGCCCGCAGCGGGTGAACTTCGCGTCGATCCGTTCGCTCGGCCCGGGGGGCATGGTCGGCGGGCCAATCCGGCCCACTGCGCCCAGGTAGTACCAGGCCAGCCCGGCAATCAGCATGGCCCCCAGCCACCACTTGAGCGCATTCCAGGCGCGGCGGCTGCGCGACACGCCCTGCCACTGGTGGCGGGGCAGGACACGGCCATAGTCAGAGCGGCGGCGGAACCAGGGCATCGAGTGTGGCTAGCGGCGCAGCGCATCTCCGGCAAGCGCGGCACACCAGTCAGAGCGTTTGCCGCGCCACGGCTCGGCCAGCCCTTCACTGACCAGCTGTTCGCCCAGTGAGCGCCCGCCGCGCTTCACCACGCGCAAAGCCCGGCCATAGCGATCGACTTCGCGGCCCTCGACTTCGAGCGTGAAAGGCCCGGCGTTGAGCAGCACGACCAGCCGGCGCTTGGCCCGCTCACCCAGTGCCAGTTCGGCCGGGCAGCCGGCCTGCTGCGTTTCGGGCGCGTTGATATCGGCGATGCGGACCTTCTCGCCATTGAGCCAGAACGTGTCGCCATCGACCACGCAAGTGGTGCGGGGGCCCTCGGCGCAAAGCGCAAAGGTGGCGGCGGCGAGGGTGACAAGCGATAGGGGCATGCCCCCGAAATGCCGGATACGGCCTGCCGGAACCTATCCGCGAAACTGCGTGGTTTCCTTCGGTTTTGGAGGTATAAACCGCGCTTTCCTGCGCCCTACAAGCTCAAGAACAGCCCCGCCAATGCTGCGCTCATCAGGTTCGAAAGGCTCCCTGCGGCCAGCGCCTTCAGCCCCAGCCGGGCGATCACCGGACGCTGGTTGGGGGCCAGGCCTCCGGTCACCGCCATCTGGATCGCGATCGAACTGAAGTTGGCGAAACCGCACAGGGCAAAAGTGACGATCCCGACGGTGGTTTGCGACAGGTCCTTGGCGGCGCCCAGATCGATAAAGGCGACGAATTCGTTGAGCACCAATTTGGTCCCGAAAAGTCCGCCGGCGCGCATCGCTTCGGCCCAGTCGGGCGCGCCGAGCAGCAGAAACACAGGGGCGAAAAGGTAACCCAGCACCATCTGGAACGACAGGTCAGGGTACCCGAACAGGCCCCCCACTGTACCCACGAGCCCGTTCGCCAGTGCCACCAGTGCCACAAAGGCCAGCACCATCGCACCGACCATCACCGCGAGGCGCACCCCGGTCTGCGCGCCCTGGGCAGCAGCCATGATCACGTTGGCGGGGCGTTCTTCCTCGTCGGGGATCGCGACCTCGTCGGGCTCCACCAGTGCCTCGCCCGTGGGGTCGGGCATGATGATCTTGGCCATCAGGATCCCGCCGGGCGCCGACATGAAGGCGGCGGCGACCAGGTAGTCGATCCGGATCCCCATCGAGGCATAGGCCGCCAGGATCGTCCCCGCGACGCCCGCCATGCCGACCGTCATCAGGCAGAACAGCTGCGAGGGGGTCAGCGCGGCCAGGTAGGGACGGATCACCAGCGGACTTTCCGACTGGCCGACGAAGATGTTCGAAGCGGCCGCGAGGCTCTCCACCTTGGAAATCCCGGTGATCTTCTCCAGCCCGCCGCCGATCCATTTGATCACCAGCTGCATGATCCCCAGATAATAGAGAACGGAGATCAATGCCGCGAAGAAGATGATCACCGGCAGCGCCTGGATCGCGAAATTCTGCCCCAGCTTGTCCGAGGCGAGCGCGCCGAACAGGAATTCGGTGCCTTTGCCGGCATAGCCCAGCAGCGCCGAAACCCCGCCGGCAATCGTCTGGAGCAGCTGGTTGCCCCACGGCACATAGAGCACCAGCGCGGCCAACCCGGCCTGCAGCGCAAAAGCCGCGCCAACCACGCGCAAGCGGATCGCCTTGCGATCGGCCGAGAGCGCCAGGGCGATTCCCAGGATCAGGGCGATCCCGGCAAGGCTCATCAGATGCTGCATGGTTTTGGCGCTCCCCCCGGGACTGTCGGTTGCGGCGAAGAGGTAACCGGTTTGTCCGCACAGTCAAATAGACCCCCACTTCCCCTTGGGCAAAACCCGCGTTAAGCCTCCCACGATGACCAGCTCTGCACCCGCGATCCCGCGCTCGCTCTTCGTCCTCGCGATCCTTTATGGCGGCATGGTCCCGCTTGGGGGCTTCCTCGGTGCCAAGCAGATATCGCTTGGACCGCTGGCGGTCGAAGCCGGGATCTTCCCGTTCCTGACATTGGTCGCGCTGTCCTCCGCGATTGCCGAACTGCATGGGCAGGACACCGCCAACCGGATGGTGCGGTTCGGCTTTATCCCGCTGATCGTGGCGATCTTCTGGACTTTCCTGGTGGTGCAGCTGCCAACCGATCCGGGAATGTACGAACCGGCCAAGGAGGCATTCCCGATCATTGTTGCCCAGGGCGCGCGGATGATGGCCGCCGGGATCCTGGCCTATGGGGTCTCGGTCACGCTCAACCTCTGGCTGTTTGACAAGCTGCGCAGCGCGGTGGGCCAGTTCGCTGCCGTTCGCGGGTTCATCGCCGCTGCGCTTTCGCAGATCGTCGATACGGTGATCTTTATCAGCATCAGCTTCTACGGCGTGCGTCCGATCATGGACCTGATGATCGGCCAGGCAGTGGCCAAAGTGGTGCTGTCGGCAGTGCTGGTTCCGCTGATCATCATGCTGGCGGTGCTGATCGGGCGCAACCTTGATGCAGCGAAGGGCTGAAAAAGCTTCAAATCCGCGGCCAAGCGGCTAAAGCGCGCGCACCATGCCCAATTCGCTCGATCCCGCCCAGATGCAGGCCATGCTGGCCAAGGCCGAAACGCTGGTTGAGGCGCTGCCCTATCTGCAGCGCTATGCCGGCAAGACCTTCGTGGTCAAGTACGGCGGCCACGCGATGGGCGAT